>NZ_JWSW01000076.1:0-27231 GCF_000828125.2 Rickettsia asembonensis
TTATCTCTCAACACTTCCATTATTTGTATTTTAAAATATTATTTTTAATTTTGTTCAAGGAACCTAATTATAATTGAATTTTATATTTTCTTTGTTAAACTACAAAAAATAAATTGGAAAGATTTGTTATGGATACTAATAGCCGTAATCGGTTAATAAAATCGGCATCTTATTTATCGGTTACTACGGCATTAATTATTTTAAGTATAAAATTATACGCTTGGGTTGTTACCGATTCGCAATCAATTCTTGCTTCTTTAATTGATTCAATGCTTGATATAACTTCTTCCTTTATTAATTTAATAGCTTTAAGATTTGCCCTGCAACCGCCCGATCATCATCATCGATTTGGGCATGAAAAAATGCAGGATTTAACAATTTTTTCTCAATCGATATTTTTCTTTGCTTCAGCTTTTTTTGTAGGCTTTTCTTCGGTTAAATCTTTATTTGAAAAAACAAAACCGGAGAATATCAGTGACGGTACTACAGTAATGTATGTATGTATATTCTTAACAATTATTTTAGTACTTTATCAAACTTATGTAATTAAAAAAACAGGATCGGAGATAGTAAAAGCCGATAAGCTTCATTATTTCACAGACTTACTAACTAATGTTATAGTAATTATCTCTATAAATTTAAGTGATTATTTTTGGTTTGTTGACCCATTATTTGGTGTAGTTATTTCGTCATATATATTTCACTCTTCTTATTCTTTATTTAGAAAGGCATTTAAAAATTTAGTTGATCATGAATTACCTGAACAAGATAGACAAAAAATTATCTCGATAGTTAATAACCATTTAGGCATAAAAGGTATGCACGAAATGAAAACTAGATATGCCGCTCAAAAAGCTTTTATTCAGTGTCATTTGGAAATGGATGGCAATATGTCGCTTTATAATGCTCATAAAATTAGCGATGAGATTGTTTTTGAAATATTGCAGGAATTTCCGGAGGCTGAAATAATTATCCACCAAGATCCTTTTGGAATCGAAGAACACATAAATTACCGTGAATATATTGTTAGATAAAAAAACGGATTTTAATAATTTTTTCATGGAGCAAGCTTTAAAACAAGCACGGATTGCTTTTGATAAAAATGAAGTTCCGGTCGGAGCGGTGATTGTAGATAGGTTAAATCAAAAAATCATTGTTAGTAGTCGTAATAATACCGAAGAAAAAAATAACGCTCTTTGTCATGCTGAAATTATTGCTATTAATGAAGCATGTAATCTTATATCTTCTAAAAATTTAAATGATTATGATATTTACGTTACTTTAGAACCTTGTGCTATGTGTGCGGCAGCTATAGCTCATAGCAGGTTAAAACATTTATTTTATGGGGCTTCTGATTCCAAGCACGGAGCAGTTGAAAGTAATTTACGATATTTTAACAGTAGTGCTTGTTTTCATAGACCGGAAATATATAGCGGAATTCTTGCCGAAGATTCGGGGCTATTAATGAAAGAGTTTTTTAAGAGGATACGATAATCATGGTAGAACTGTTGATACCGGAGTCGTCATTGCGAGCAGCTGTAGGCTGCGTGGCAATCTCATGAAATAATAACAAACTCCTGAGATTGCTTCGTCGAATTACTATATAATTCTTCTCGCAAGACATTGTTGCGTGGACCGATAAAACCCGCTGTGTCACCCCGTGGCTTGACCGCGGGGTCCATAAAAACAATAAAAATACTAATAATTTTAGTATTTTAACTGGATCCCGTGGTCAAGACACGGGATGACAGAGGTGAAGTTGGTCCACGCAACAATGCCTTCTCGCAATGACGATTTAGGTATCCACGCACGCAAGCATCTCGCAAGAATGATATAAAGAAGTAAGAAAATATGCTAAAACTATTAACCCCCTATTATTTTAATAAATTATTAAAGGTTATAATACCTATATTAGCTATATCTACTTTTGTCATGATGATTATAGGTCTTTATTTAGCTCTAATAGTTTCGCCGGTAGATTATCAACAAGGTGAGTTTGTACGCATTATGTATGTTCATGTTCCTGCTTCTTGGATGGCCCTTGGTATTTATGTTTTCATGGCAGCATGCAGCTTTAGTTATTTAGTATGGAAAACTACTATTAGCTATTTGCTAGCCGTAGCTTCTAGTTACGTTGGGGCTACCTTTACTTTGATTAGCTTAGTAACAGGTTCTTTATGGGGAAAACCTATATGGGGAACATGGTGGGTTTGGGATGCAAGACTTACCTCTATGCTCATATTATTTTTATTATATCTAAGCTATATTATCATAGTAAATAGTGCGGATAATATAAGAAAGGCACAAAATCCTGCTTCTATTATTGCTCTTATCGGGCTGATTAACATACCGATAGTAAAATTCTCGGTAAATATTTGGTATAGTCTGCATCAGCCTGCTAGTGTTTTAAGACTAGGGAGTCCAACTATTCACTCTTCAATGCTAAAGCCTTTAATTATCATGTTTATCAGTTTTATATTATATTTTCTATTAGTATTACTTTTAGGAACTTCTATATTAATCGACAAAATCAAAAACAGATAACAAAATGACCTATGTTATAACTGATGAATGCGTAAAATGTAAATATACCGATTGCGTTGACGTATGCCCTGTAGATTGTTTCTACGAGGGTGAATTTATGCTAGTTATCAATCCTGATGAATGTATAGATTGCGGTGTATGTGTTCCTGATTGTCCTATAGATGCTATCAAGCCCGAATCACCGGAGTTAATAGAATGGGTAGAACGTGCAAAAGATTTTATAGAAAATAAAGGATGGAAAAATATTACCAAAAAAAAAACTGCCTTGCCTGATGCCGATAAATTTAAAGATGAGAAAAATAAGTTTAATAAATATATAAATAATATGAATTAAATACATGTGTTTATTTTGTCACAAAACTTTATAAAAGCTTTATTATATGAATCTAATTACCGATTAAATATAGAACTAAAAAATATAATATGTTATATATGCCATTAAAGATAATGTTTAATTATTTAATTTGAGGTGCTAACCATGAAAAAGTTACTTTTAATAGCTGCTACAAGTGCAACAATTTTATCTTCTAGCGTATCATTTGCTGAGGGCATGGATAATGAATGGTATTTAAGAATAGATGCCGGTGCAGCAATGTTTAATAAAGAAAAAGATAAGGCAACCGGTGTTAAATTAAAATCTAATACGACTGTTCCGGTTGATTTAGGTATCGGTTATTATATTTCCGAAAATTTTAGAGCCGATTTAACATTAGGTACTATAATAGGTGGAAAGTTAAAGAAATCCGGAGCTGCAACTAACGCACCTTTTACCGGTACTAACGTTTCAGCAAGCCATAAACCTACTATTACACGTTTACTTATTAACGGTTATGTAGATTTAACTAATTTTGATATGTTTGATGTTTTTGCCGGCGTTGGTGTTGGTCCTGCATTAGTTAAAGAGAAAATTACATATAATGGTATAACAGGTCTTTCATCTAACACTAAAAACAGAACTAATATCTCTTACAAGCTAACTTTAGGTACTTCTGTACAAATCGCCGACGGTGTTAAAGCAGAACTAGCTTATAGCTGGATAGATGACGGTAGAACAAAAAGTAAGAATGTAATTTACCAAGGAACAAGTGTACCAACCGGTGGCATGCGTTATCAAAGCCACAACTTAACAGCCGGTATAAGATTTGATATATAATTAACAAGAATATATTAATAGTTTTAGGTAAGTCGTCATTGCGAGCAGCCGCAGGTTGCGTGGCAATCTAGAAAAAATAATAAAAAAATTCTGTAAATCAGAATTTTTTACTGGATTGCTTCGTCGAAACTTACAGTTTCTTCTTGCAATGACGATGAGGTCAACCCGTGCAATTAGAGGATAACAACTCAGAAATGTTACTTAAAACTATTTTTTATCGAATTTAGGTAAAAATTATTATCTAATATCGTTTTTACTAACAACTATAAAATTTAAAGGAAAAATTTAACAATATGAAAAAATTACTTTTAATAGCAGCTGCAAGCACAGCACTTTTAACTTCCAGTCTTTCATTCGCTGATTGCGATATGAATTCTTCCGTAGATTCATCTACTAATTTATCGATGTCATCATCTATGGAAAATCAATGGTATTTAAAACTTAATGCTGGTGGCGTGATTTTTGATAAAGCAAAGCCTTCAAATAGCAGTGTTAAGTTAAAATCCAATACAGGTTTTACCGGTAATATTGGAGCAGGTTATTATATCATGGATAATTTAAGAACTGATTTTACAATTGGAATAGTAACAAATAACTACATGAAAAAGTCTACAAATGTTTCAACCTCTAACTCTACTGTTACTACTGTACCATCAGTTATTTCAGCAGGTGGACAACTTATTATTAATGGTGTTGTGATTCCAGGAGGTGTGCTTACAAGTGGTCCTGGTGGCACTACCACTACCACCACTGCTACTACAGTATCAGTAAAACATAAACCTACTATTGTAAGTGCATTACTTAACGGTTATGTAGATTTTATTGATGTAAGTATGTTTAAAGTGTTTGCAGGAGCAGGTGTCGGTGCTGCGTTAGTAAAAGAAAAAGTAAATATTTCAACTAAGACTGTTGCTAATAATAATGTTATTAGTAGTACTAATTTTTCAGGAACCACTAAAAACAAAACCAACTTTGCTTATCAATTATCTTTAGGTACTTCATTTGAAGTAGCACAAGGTGTGAAAGCAGAACTCGTTTATAGCTGGACAGATTACGGTAAATCAAAAACTAATACTAAGAATGTTGCCGGAAATAAGGTTAAATTTGGTGGAACCCGTTATAAAGGTAATAACTTAATGGCAGGATTAAGATTTGATATGTAATTAGATCTCAAATCTTTTTATAAGCGATTAACACGAAAAAGGAGTCTTTAATTAAAGACTCCTTTTTTTGTTTGTGTACCTGCCTGTATGGATTCTCAATCGTCATTGCAAGCGACTGAAGGTCTTGTTGCATGGCTCGAAAAACGCACTCGGTGTCATACCGTGGCTTGTCCACGGTATCCAGAAAAATAACTAAAAATATCAATAATATTGATATTTTTAACTGGATCCCGTGAATAAATCACGGGATGACAGGAGGAAAATCGAGCCATGCAACAAGACCGCGACTAAAAGGAGCGTGGCAATCTCAGGACTTTGGCACGAGATTGCTTCGTCAAAAGTTGCAGTTTTTCCTCGCAATGACGCGATTGAGAATCCATGCAGGCAATGGTCATAAGATTTGTGGGAACGCATGCAGAATATGATAAGATAAATGTTAAGGAGATTTGAGTATGGAAATAAATATTATAAAAACAGAAAAAGAATATGAAGAAGCATTAAAAAAACTAGATAATTTATTATATGCAAAAGAAAATTCTTCAGAAGCGGAAAAGTTAGAAATATTATCAATATTAGTGAAGATTACGAGAATAAACATTATAAAATAGAAGCACCTGACCCAATTGAAGCAATTAATTTTAGGATAGAGCAGCTTGGACTTTCTAGAAAAGATTTAGAAAAGAGCATAGGCTCAAGAAGTAAAGTATCTGAAATTCTTAATAAAAGAAGACCTCTTACTTTATCTATGATTAGAAAATTACATAAAAATTTAAATATATCCAGCGGATATTTTAATTCAAGAAATCCACAAGAAGAGAGCATGACTTAATTCTCATACTTTAGATTTTTGTTTATAAAACGTTACGTTCATTTGATGTATTGCCTCAAAGCCTAAATAAATTTTAATACGTTCTAGAATAATATCTTGATAATAAGGTAATTCTGCTGCCGTAGCATTATCTTCTGCTTGTATAAATAGCGTATTAATCTTTTGTTTTTTGTAAGTATATGTGGTGATTTTTAAAGGTAATGCTTTAGTGCTGAAGTTAAATCCGACTATTTTATTCCAGTTAATCATGATTTCAGGCAGCAATGGATGTTGTTTGGCAAATATACGTCTAACTATTTTATCGATATCCTCTTTAATTAGCTTCATTTTAATAAACTCTGCACTGTTAAAGTTATGACGGCTATTGCAAGCATTATAGATATTACGGGAAAATATAAAGATGTAACCGATATAATCATTAAAAATATATTACAAACTGCTATAATCGATACTACTTGTTTATGAGACTTACCTTTCTGTACTGCTTTTTGAAAAAAATGTTTTAGATGAGGCTGCCAAATTTTTTCTTTATTGAGTAGCCGAATTAATATGGTTAGCACTGCATCAGTGATATAATATAAGCTAGCAATAGCACAAGCTACAAATAAATTAGTACTTGTAAGAGCAAGCAAGAGTAAGCAAAGACCCGTTAAGAATCCAAGACTAATACTTCCCACATCTCCTAAAAATATTTTTGCCGGATGCCAATTAAATATTAAAAAACCACAAGAACAACCAAGAATAATCACATTTACGCTAGCTATAAAATACGGATTATCAATAGCAGGAAATTGTAAGAAACATAATATAAGCATGGTGCTAGATAGATGGATAGATTCCATGCAACTCATACCGTCTATACCGTCCATAAAATTATATATATTAATAAAACCGCTTAAAGCTATAACTAAAATAGAATATATTAGTATATGAATGGAATTTACCTGCGAAAAAAGAAAAATAGCAAAAGCTGCACAAATTAAGTGGAATATTAAACGAATTAGAATAGGTACGGCTTTTAAGTCATCTAAAAAGGAAATCAAGGCAATTACCAATAATAACGGTAATATTTTTATTGAATTAGCAAGGTTATTGCTCGTTATATATTCAAACCCGCTCAAAGCAATCATTACGACAATTACAATAGCAAGACCGCCGCCGCGCGGTGTTATCTTATCGTGAGAGCGACGACTACTAGGTACATCAACTAAACCGATTGCAGGAAGATATTTAGTTAATATATATGTTAATATAGCGGTCGCTATAAAAGAAAAAATAAATAATGTGCTATAGCTATTTATATTCATAGTAACATATTAGATTTAAAACTATAATATTTGTTATTACTTATAATGACATGATCATGTACCATAATATTTACGGTTTGGCATGTCTCTACTATCTTATTTGTCATATGAATGTCGGCTTTTGAAGGTTCAGGGCTGCCGCTTGGATGATTATGCACAAGTATAAGGCTGCTTGCTTCATTAAATAAAGCTCGTTTAATTATCTTACGTGGATATACTGCAGCTTGGTCTATAGTTCCTTGACTTAAAACCTCATCGGCAATTAAAATATTTTTCTTATTCAAAAATAATATACGAAATTGCTCTAGTCACATATTACCCATATTAACTTTTAAATAATCAATCAAAGAACTCTAAGAAGCAATAATATTTTTATTTATTATTTTTTGTTTCAATACTCTATTTATCAACTCACGTATTAAAGCAAAATTGATATATAAATTTTCATTGGTGCCTTTAATACTAAGTAGCCTTTCCTTATCAAGGTTAATTAAATCCGTAATATCAAAATGATCAAGTAATTTTTTAGCAAGAGGTTTTACGTCTTTACGAGGGATAGCCGAAAATAACATTACTTCAAGTAATTCGTAATCGGGAAAATGTTCTGCTCCAGCAGCGACGAAGCGTTCTTTTACTCTTTTACGGTGACCTATATAATGAGGCGTATCATCATTACTAAATTCTATCAAATTATTTTCTAACATTCTTTATGTTTACTCAAATTATAAATAAGTAAAATGTTGTTAATGTCATCCCCGTGGAGGCGGGGAGTTGTTTCATGGATACCCGAACCGTCATTGCGAGGAGCGAAGCGACGTGGCAATCCAGAAAAATAATTAAAAAAATTCTGTAAATCAGAATTTTTTACTGGATTGCTTCGTCAAATTACTTCGTAATTTTTCTCGCAATGACGGAAAAACCAAACCATACAACAAAATCAATTTTTATCCTATAGTTTAGTATGGAGGATAATCAAGTTTTTTAGGTGATAACGTAAATATTTCAAAACCGTCTTTAGTCACGCCTATAGTATGCTCAAATTGAGCCGATAATGATTTATCACGTGTAGTAACCGTCCATCCATCTAATTTACTTAATATAGTATCATAATTACCGGCATTTATCATAGGTTCAACGGTGAAAAACATCCCTTCTTCTAACGTTAGACCCGTGCCGCTGCGACCGTAATTTAATATTGACGGTTCGTCATGAAAAACTCTTCCGATACCGTGACCGGTATAATCTCTAACCACAGAATAATTATGTTTCTCGGCATAGCTTTGAATAGCATACCCAATATCACCGAGTTTAGCGCCGGGTCTAACTACTTCAATCCCTTTCATCATTGCATCATAAGTTACTTGAATAAGACGCTTTGGCTTAATTGCTACGTCACCGACATAATACATACGGCTAGTATCACCGTACCAACCGTCTAAAATTACTGTAACATCAATATTTACTATATCACCGTTTTTTAACGGTTTATCGTTTGGAATGCCATGACAAACCACATGATTTATAGAAGTACAAATCGATTTCGGAAAGCCTTTATAATTTAACGGTGCAGGAATGGCATTATGAGAAGTAATAAAATTATAACAAAGGTCATTTAAACTATTAGTAGTGACGTTCGGTTTTACGTAATCAGTAATAAAATCGAGCGTCTCTGCAGCTAATTTTCCAGCTAGCCGCATCTTTATGAAATCTTTTTCCGTGTGGATTTTTATGGTCATATTATATTATAAGTTTTTTAAAATCGTTTATAGTATAACATTTTTTTCTAAGGTGTAAATTTCAAAAATTGACACTATAGATCATATTAAATTAGCTTGTCTAATTTACTTTAAAAATGTATTTTATATTAAAATTTTCTAAAAATTACCTAATGCTATATTACATAAATAAAATTCTTTCAAACAATAAAGTACAAGCTGTTATCTTAGGGATAATCGGGTTTGCTATTGTTACTGTTCTCATGTCATATAATATAGACGATCCGTCTTTTAACTCGGTTACAACAGAGTATCCTAGTAATTTAGTCGGAATTCCTGGCTCTTATTTATCAGACTTTTTATATCAATTTTTTGGGTTGGCTGCTTTTATTATACCGCTTGCTTGCTTTGTTTGGGGTAGAAATTGTTGGTATGGAAGATATCGTGGCTCATTTATCCGTATATTTGTAATGTTGTTTGCTCTCATTAGCAGTAGCACATTATTATCTAAGATTAAGCTAGAATTCATACCTGCAAATGCAGGCGGAGCTGTTGGAATAATAGCTTCTAATTTTTTTGAGCGATTTACAAATCAACTATACTTATTATTAATATTTTTTACCTTTATTATATTAGTTGTTTTACTTGAAATTAAATTTACTTCTTTAAGTAATTTTATTATTAAGCTAGGTAAATTTTTAATCTATCGGGTACAATCTTTTTTACATAATATATTTTCACAATTATCTTCAGTAAGATTATTCCCTACTAGCAATAATGATAAAATAAATATAACTTCTTCTTACCAAAAGCCTGTAAGTGAAAAAGTAAAATTCACTGAGAAAGCAAAACCCGTACCTGCAAATCCTATAAAATTCTTTAGTAAACCCCCAGCAGTTCCTAAAATATCTCAAAGTGAAATAGCAGAATTGCCGCCTATTTCGTTATTATGTGATCCTGAAAACCATCATGTAAAAGGGGCTTCTTCCTCAGAGCTAAAACAAAAAGCTGAGGAGCTATTAACCGTGCTGAATGATTTTGGAGTTAAAGGGCATATAATTAATATCAATCAAGGACCTGTTGTAACTCAATATGAATTTGAGCCGGCAGCAGGTACAAAAACATCAAGGGTAGTAGGATTATCCGACGATATAGCACGCTCACTTTCGGCTCTATCGACAAGGATAGCAGTCATACCGGGGAAAAATGTGCTTGGCATTGAGCTTCCTAATAAGCAGCGTGAATTCTTTTGTTTAAAAGAACTGATAGAAACTCCCGAATACCAAGACAAATTAACTTTATTACCATTAGTTTTGGGTAAAGATTTAGCAGGTAAGCCGCTGATTGCCGATCTTGCTAAAATGCCTCATTTATTAGTAGCAGGAACCACCGGATCAGGTAAATCGGTCGGTATTAACGCTATGATATTCTCGCTCTTGTACCGCTATACTCCTGAAGAATGTCGCTTTATCATGATTGACCCGAAAATGCTTGAATTATCGGCTTATGACGGAATACCGCATTTGCTAACTCCTGTGGTAACCGAGCCTTCTAAAGCGGTAGTTGCTCTTAAATGGGCAGTTAAGGAAATGGAAAATCGCTATAGAATGATGAGTAATATCGGCGTTAAGAATATTGCAGGTTATAATGCAAAAATCTTAGAAGCGGTTAAAGAGAATAGAGTAATTGAGCGTTCGATTCAAACGGGTTTTGACCCTGAAACAGGTAAACCTATTTACGAAACCGTTACGATGAATATGGAAAAGCTACCTTACATAGTGGTTATTGTCGATGAGATGGCTGATTTAATGCTAGTTGCCGGTAAGGATATCGAGATGCTGATTCAAAGGCTTGCTCAGATGGCAAGAGCAGCAGGCATCCATATTATTATGGCAACTCAAAGGCCTTCTGTAGACGTTATTACCGGTGTCATTAAAGCCAACTTTCCAAGTCGTATTAGCTTTAAAGTTACCTCTAAAATCGATAGCCGAACGATTTTAGGCGAGCAAGGTTCCGAGCAGTTACTCGGTATGGGTGATATGTTATTTATGGGTAACACTTCAAAGATAAGTAGGGTACACGGACCGTTTGTTAATGAAGCCGAAATCGAGAAAATTACGGAATATTTGAAAGAGACCGGTACGCCTGAATATATCTCTGCCGTTACCGAACAACCTGAGGAAGACTATAGTAGCATTGATATCGGTGACGGTACATCTGATGAAGTGCTTTACAAAAAAGTCGTGCAGATAGTGCGTGACGAACGTAAATCCTCCATTAGCTATATCCAAAGGTCGCTTAGAATCGGCTATAACAAAGCTGCTAATTTGGTTGAGAAGATGGAGAAAGAGGGAATAGTCTCACCGCCGAATCATACAGGTAAAAGAGAGATATTACTGCCCGAGAGGTAGGAGTGATTTTTCGTCATTGCGAGCAGGTATTGCCCACGTGGACCTGTAAAACCTACTCGATGTCATTCCAGTAACGGCGGGAATCCAGTACTTTTAGCTGTCATCCCGTGGCTTGACCACAGGAACCATAAAAACAATAAAAAATACTAGTATTTTTTAACTGGACCCCGTGGTCAAGCCACGGGGTGACACGGTAGATTTCTGCTTCCGCGAGAATGAAATCGAAGCACAGGCATCACCCAGATTACCAATATTTTTCATTGACATTATTCTTAATATATTTTAATAATTGCCGTCGCAATATATTAAATAATGGAAATAATTCAATGACTACTCTAACTTTCTTTAAACCACTTATTCATACTGTAAAAAAATATCTTAAACCTTCTCATAATTATTATATAGAACCGGCAAAAACCCCACCTACACTGGAAGTTAATTCTAACAGCGATATAATATCTTGGCGTCCAAAAGCAGATTTCAAACTTCAAACGTTAGTAAAAGCTTTAATAGATAAAAGAATAGATATTAATAATTTATATTTTGAGGGGCAAACTCCTCTACATTTAGCTATCAAAGTAGAAGATTTAGAAACAGTAAAATTCTTAGTTCAGGCAGGAGGTAAAATTGCTTCTAACAAAGGTAATTGGTCGGCTATTCATGTAGGTATTAAAGTCGGAAATTTAGAGATTGTAGAATATTTATATGAGAATACGGAATTTGGAAGATATGATGAATATGGTTGGTCTCTACTACATTGGGCAGCAGCTAGCGGAAATACACAAATAGTACAATTTTTCCTTGATAAAGGTCATAATCCTAATGTTATTACCGATAACCATAAAACCCCGTTAGAATTAACCGTAGAATCGAAGAACATTTCATCAGTAAAAGCATTAATTAGCAAAGGTGCTAAATTTGATATTAAAAGCGAACTCGGTTATAAGATTTTTGATCTCGCTATTAATTCTGAAGATGCAAAATTAATAGAGTATCTAGTAAATCATACGCTAGTCGGTAAAAACACGGGGCAGCAAACTCTTCTAGAAAAAGTAGCTCAAATTTATGACAAGAATATAAATCTCTCGAAACTAGTAAAAGTTTTGATTAAAGATAATGCAGGATTTGATAAAGCTTTAGGACAAAAGCTTTTCCAAAAAGCAATATATGCTGATGATTTGGAGTTAGTAGAAACTTTATATAGTAAAGGTGTTGATGCCCAGTATAAAGACCAATTAGGACGTAGCGGCTTACATCATGCTATAAAAGCTAATTGCGGTGAAGAATTAATCCAGTTTTTGATTGAACACACTACGGATATTAATTATCGTGATAAATCGGGCTTAAATCCTCTAGGCTTAGCAAAGAGTAATAATTGTACCGTAGCTACAAAATTATTACTCGAAGCCGGTGCTTATGAAGGTTATATGTATGATGATGTTATTAAGGTGTTAGGAGAATACGGATACTAAATAGTCATTGTGAGCGGGCGTTGCCTGCGTGGAGCGATTCCCTCCCTGTCATCCCGCAAGCTTGTAGCGGGATCCAGTTAAAAATACTAAAATTATTAGTATTTTTATTGTTTTTTTGGATACCGTGGTCAAGCCACGGTATGACACCGAACGGATTGTTGAGTCCACTCAACAAGGCCTTTCCGCGTGGACCGGTAAATGCTCTTATGTCATTCCCGCGTGGATACCAAGTCGTCATTGCGAGGAGCGAAGCTTTGCGGCAATCCAGAAAAAATACTAAAAAAATTCTATAAATCAGAATTTTTAACTGGATTGCTTCGTCGAATTACTATGTAATTCTTCTCGCAATGACGGAAAACCGGTCCACGCCGCAAAGCTACCGCCCCTGCAGAATGCAAATACCACATATTCATACTATAAAATATTGTATATAATTATTAATTATAATAGACATATTAAAAAAATTGTATTAAAATTGTAGCAATTCCTAAGTTATTTAATTTTTATTAAGGTTTATATATTATGGCGAATATTTCTCCAAAATTATTTCAAAAAGCAATACAACAAGGTCTTAAGACCGCTTTATTCACCACCTCAACCGCAGCATTAATGCTGAGTAGTAGCGGGGCGTTGGGAGGAACAACGATAGATGCAAATACAAACTTTACCGTAGGAGCGGGCCTTAATCCTGCAGTACCGTTTGGTGGTGGTGTTTTACAGTATGGAAATGATGCTGTTACGGTTGACGCTGATGCAGCAGTAAATATTTCGACAATAGATGTACATGGTTTTGCTCCTGGTTTATTTACGGTAAATGAAAATATTTCTTTAGGTTCTGTTGAACTCGGTGGTGGTACGGCATTTCCTGTTAGCATTAGTGATACCTTTACATTAACTCTAATCGGTGAAGATGGAGTAGGATTTGGTGCTGATATTTATGCAGGTTTAGGAGCTATTACCTTAAATGGTGCCACTGCAGGTTTAACTATAAATTCCGGAACCCAATACTTGATAACGCTTGGCGGGACTATAGACGGTGGAGCTGCCGGTCAGGGTGTATTAAGAGTTAGCACAGATACCACTTTTACTGCTGCGGTAGGTGCAACTAAGAGCTTAGCTTCAATAACTGTTGATGCTGGCGTAACCGTAAATGCTATTACGCTTGCAGCAACAAATATTGTTGTGAATGGTGGTGAAGTTGTTGCAACAGGTGCAGTAAATGGAGCTATAAATTTAGCTGCAGGTGGAACATTATTTAACGCAGGCGGTTTAGTCACGGGTACTGCAGTATTTAATGATAACGGTAAATTAACATTAGGAAATGGAATATCAGCAGACATAACGGCTGCCGGTGATGGTATTAACGGTACTGTAGTAGTTGGGAATGGCAATATACAGAATGTAGAAGCAAATGGCAATTCCTTAGTGCTGGTACAATTTAATAACAGTACAGTTAATGGAGCGATTAATTTTGCAGCTGCCGGTAAATTAAAGGCAAACGGTTTAGTTACAGGTGCAGTAGAATTTGATGCTGATGGTACATTAACTTTAGGAAATGGAATAGCGGGGAATATAACAACAACTGTAGATGATCAAGGTACACTTATTATTACAGGCGGTAATAATGTAGGAAATATAGGTGTTATAGGTAATGAAGGGCTAAAATTAGTAACTTTTAATAACGGTAACAATAATGGCGGTAATGGAATAGCGGCTGGTAATATAGTTGCAACAACAATAACAATAGGAGAAGATAACGGAAATAACGCATCTATAGTAACTGCTAACCAAATAGAAGGAGCAATAGAATTTGCAAATGCCGGTAATCTAAAAGCAGCCGGTTTAGTTACCGGTATAGCACTATTTAATGCTGACGGGACATTAACTTTAGGTAACGGTATTACCGGGGCTATAACAGCAACCGGTGACGGTGCTAACGGTACGGTTATTGTAACAGCAGGTAATGTACAGAATATCGGTGCTAATGGTAACTCAATAAAGCAATTAACATTTAATAACGCAGTTGCAAGCAATGCAGGTAACATATTTGCAGTCGGTGTAGCAATTAATAATGCAAATGCAAATGTAACAGCAGGAACAGTAAATGGAGCAATTAATTTTGCAGATGACGGTGCGTTAACGGCAAATAACGGTATAACCGGAGCAGTAACTGCAGCAGGGGGTAACGGTACATTAACAACAGCTGGAGTAGGGGTTACCGGAGCGATAGGTACAAATGCAGCATCTCTAAAAGTTCTTAATGCTAAAGTTAATAATGGTGCTGCGGACCTTGTGTTTGGTAGTGATATTTATGCACAAACCGTAAATTTTGACGATATTGCCGGCGGTGGAGCAGTAGGTACGATACAAGTCGGCGGTAATTTAGTAGCTACAAATGTAAACTTCAGTGCTGATGCAAATGGTGGTACGTTAGAGTTTAACGGTCCCGGCGGTAACACTTATAACTTAAGCGGAATTATAGCAAATGGTGCTACTGGTATACTTAATATTAATGCCGGTGGTACAGTGGTTGCAAATGATGCTAGTATAGGCACAGTTGCACAAATTGACATTCAAGATAATAAGTCTTTTGCAATAAATGCTAAGAACGCTGATGTTGATATATTAAACGCTCAAGCGATTAATTTTAAAGGAGCAAACTCAAAGCTTTTCTTACTTAACGATAGTACTACAGATAATAGAGTTATAACTCTTAAAAATGATTTACCGGCGTTTGCAACCGGTGGCGGTACGTTACTTCTTGCTGGTACAACAAAACTTGTAACCTTACAAGGTGACGGTGGAGCTAAAACAATAGGTACGGCAGGAAGTGAATTAGCATCATTAAATGTTTTAGGTAGTGTAGCCTTTAATAATATAGATACTACGAATGTTCTCGCATTTAATATCTTAGGTACTACAAATTTTGTTGATGTAGGCGGTATTACTAACCAAATTAATGTAATAAATATCGGTGCTGCAGGTGTAGGGCCTACAGGTGCAGCGATTGCTGCCGCTGCCGGTTCTTATACGATTGATGCAAATGGTGGTAATGTAGGAATTTTAGCCAACGGTCAGACTATTAATTTTGCTCATGAAGATGCAGAGTTAGTATTACAAAATAGTGCAGCCGGTAACGGTACGATAACACTAAATGCCGTGCTTGATCCTCTTGCTCCAAGTAAAGGTAAGCTTGCTGTAGATTCAGGAGCTGCGGGCGGGAAAGTAATTATTGCAAGTGTCGGAAATGCTACTTATGGTACTGCAGTAAATAAATTAAAAGAATTAGAATTTAGAGGAAACGGAACATTCCAAATAGATACTGAGATATTTGTTAACGATTTAGAATTATTAGTGCCGACAATTACCTATAATAAGGATATCAACTCTAATTTATCATTCAGTGCTGCTACTGCTTTAACTCAAAACGGTAATATTAACGGTAATGTAGATTTCAATAATCAAGCAGCAGTTATAACACTTGGTGCAAATAAAAATATCACCGGTAGCGTTACAAGCAGCAATGGAGTTAACGGTACAATCATTGCAACCGGTGCAAGTACTATTAATGGACCTATTACTAATATTGCTATGTTGAAAGTAGGTGCCGGGGCTGTAAGCATAACCAAAGGCGGTAATACTAGTATTACTGAAATCCAAGGTAACGGTACTGCACTCTTAACATTACCTGCAAACTTTAACTTAACAGGCAGCATAAATAAAACCGGCGGTCAGGCTCTGAAGTTAAACTTCACGAATGGCGGTAGTGTTAGCGGTGTTGTAGGGACTGCTGCTAATTCGGTTGGTGATATCACAACGGCAGGCACAACAAACTTTGCAAGCAGTGTTAATGCAAAAGGTGCGGCGACGCTCGGCGGTACTACAAGTTTTGCCGATACATTTACTAACACCGGTGCAGTTACTTTAGCTAAAGCTTCTATCACTAATTTTGCTAAAAATGTAACGGCTACCAGCTTTACAGTTAACAATGCTACTATTAATTTCGGTAATAGCCTAGCCTTTAATAGTAATATAACAGGTAGCGGTACTACACTTACTTTAGGTACAAATCAAGTAACATATACCGGTACCGGTAGCTTTACCGATACGCTAACCTTAAATACCACTTTTGACGGAGCAGCTAAGTCAGGCGGTAATATCCTAATTAAATCAGGTAGTACTCTTGATTTATCAGGGGTTCCAACTTTAGCACTTGTTGTTACTGCTACTAATTTCGACATTAATAATATAAGTCCGGATACAAAATATACGGTAATATCTGCAGAAGCGGCAGGTGGATTAAAGCCTACTCCCGAAGAGAATGTTAAAATAACTATTAACAATGATAACCGTTTTGTCAGGTTTACTTTTGATGCATCAACTTTGACGTTATTTGCTGAAGATATAGCGGAAGATGTTATAGATGAAGATTTTGAACCGGGCGGACCGCTTGCAAATATTCCAAATGCTGCAAATATAGAGAAATCACTTAAATTAATGGCAGCAGCACAAAACGGTTCAGATGCACGTCAAGCATTGGATAACTTTGGTTTGATGACGCCCCAACAAGAAGCAGATGCTGTAAACCTCATGCAAGACGTTGTAAAGCCTAGCGATACTATAGCTGCTATTAATAATCAAGTTATACTAAGTAATATCTCAAGTAGCTTAATTAATCTAAATGCTAGAATGGATGCAATACAGCCGGCTGCCGTAGCTGCCGGTGATGAGGACAGAGATGCTAAGTTTGGTGCATGGATAAGTCCGTTTGTCGGTAATGCAACGCAGAAGATGCGTAACAATATAAGCGGTTATAAGTCCGATACAACCGGTGGCACTATAGGTTTTGACGGTTTAGTTAACGATGATTTAGCACTCGGGCTTGCATATACAAGAGCCGATACCGATATTAAGTTGAAAAATAATAAGACGGGCGATAAGAATAAGGTAGAGAGTAACATCTATTCCGTATACGGTTTATATAATATACCTTATGAAAATCTCTTCGTTGAAGCTATAGCATCTTACTCGGATAATAGGATAAAAAGCAAATCAAGACGTGTTATTGCAACGGCACTAGAGACTGTCGGCTATCAAACCGCAAGCGGTAAGTATAAATCTGAAAGCTATATAGGTCAGTTAATGGCTGGTTATACCTATATGATGCCTGAGAACATTAACTTAACACCGCTTGCAGGGTTTAGATATTCGGCTATCAAAGATAAGGGTTATAAAGAAACCGGTACTACTAACCAAAACCTTACAGTTAAAGGCAAAAACTATAATAGCTTCGCTGGTTTACTTGGTGCTAAAGTATCAAGTAACATCAATGTAGGTGAGGTAGTGCTAACACCTGAGCTTTACGCAATGGTTGATTATGCATTCAAGAATAAAGTTCCGGTGATTGATGCAAGATTACAAGGTATGACTGCTCCTTTCCCAACCAACAGCTTTAAGCAAAGCAAAACAAGCTTTTATGTCGGCGTCGGTGTTACTGCTAAGCACAAAATGATGGAATACGGTATTAACTATGATACAAATATCGGAAGTAAGTATTTTGCTCAGCAAGGTAGTGTAAAAGTTCGTGTAAACTTCTAATGTCATCCTGTGGGACTCGTTTTATGTCATTCCTGCTTTCGCAGGAATCCAGGGTAAAGCGAGATAAATCGAGCTTTTTAAAAGTTTTTAATTACTAGATTCCCGCTTCCGCGGGAATGACATAGAGTATGTTTCTCGAACCACGCAGGAATAACATTGAACGTCTACAAAAAACAATATAAAAGCCTATATAGTTTGACTATATAGGCTTTTTTGCTTTATAATGTACTATTGTGTATATTTGTACTGTGTCACCCCGTGGCTTGTCCACGGTATCCAGTCTTTTTTTTATGGACCCCGCAGGTACAAGCCACGGGGTGACACTGAGGGAAATTATGTTAGATAATATTAGAAAAACTGCCGATAGTTTTATAATGCGAGTTTTATTAGCAATGATAGCTTTTGCTTTTGTCGGCTTTGGTATTAAAGATGTATTAAACGGAAGAAGAAACGGTGATATTGTTACTTTTTCTCATGTGAAAAATATCTCCCAAGAAGATTTTTTGAGAGCAAAATCTTTAGAAATTAATGCTATAAGTAAGCAAATAGGAACAAGTTTAACGGATGAAGAAATAGCACAGTTAAATATTGATAACCGAATCCTAAAAAGGCTTGTTTACGATAATGTTTTAGATTATTTAGTTGGCTATTACGACTTAGATCTAAGTGATGATACAGTTAAAATTTTAGTCAAAGAATCACCGGTTTTTAAAAATGAGCAAGGTGTTTTCGATATAAAAATTTTTAAAACTTATTTTAGAAATTCTTATATGGATGAAGAAAAATATTTATTAAACTTCAAAGAAAAAGCTCTAAAAAATATTTTTGTCGGTATTTTTGTAGAAAGTTTCTATGTTCCTAAAGCTATGACTGACAATATAGTAGATTATATGGCTGAAAAAAGAGAAGTAGAATTAGTACAAATAGATTTACAAAATAAACTGAAAGATTTACAAATCTCTACTCCTACCGATCAGCAATTAAAGGATTTTTACCAAGATAATAAAACCTCATTTGAAGTACCTGAGAAACGCAGCTTTTCTTATATTAAAGCTAATATTAAGGATTTAAAAGTCTCAGTTACTCAAGATGAGTTGTTAGAGTTTTATAATGAAAATAAAGATGAATTCGGTGATCAAAGTTTTGAAGCAGTACAGAAACAATTACAGGATTTATTAAAGGCTCAAAAAATCGACATACTTAATATAGAGTTTGCTAAAAAGCTGGAAGATGAGACAGCAGCCGGTTCTAGCTTAGTTGAAATTGCCGAAAAATATAAGCTACCGATACAAAACGTTAACTATATAAGTTATGCAGAGCTTATTGAAGATAAAATAATTGCTGAAAATGCTGATAGTATTTTTGAGCTTTCGGAAGGAGAATTATCTTATCCTATAGAAGCAGAAGATAAAAGCTATCTTATATTGGTAGAATTAAAGTCGATTCAGCCGGCAAAAATACCTGAATTTGACGCTATTAAAGAGCAGGTAAATAAAGCTTGGATAAAGCGGAATATTGCAGATGTAAACTTAAAAATTATCAAGGATTTAGCAAAGGAGTATAATTCAGATCAAGAGAGCATAAAAGAGCTTAAAACTACCGGAATAAAAATAAGCAAAAAAAGCTATATTAGATCCGAAATGGAAAATGATCTAACCCTAACTCCTGAAATATTATTATCAATTTTTAATACTAAAATAGGAAGTAATACACCTATATTCCAAGTAGGTGATGAAGTATATTTTGCACATATTAAATCTAGAAGTATCGATGAATTAACGGCTAAAAATATTCATATCAATTCAGAAAAAAATATAATATATAATATTAAAAATTCTGTAATTGACGAACTAATTAACTACACAATTGTTCAGAATGATATGCAGGTAAAAGCTAATTTTAGTAAGTAGGGAGCTGTCACCCCGCACCGTCATTGCGAGGAGGTATTGTTGCGTGGATCAATTTTACCTCTGTCATCCTGTGGCTTGACCACGGGATCCAGTTAAAATACTAAAATTATTAGTATTTTTTATTGTTTTTATGGGCCCCGTGGTCAAGCCACGGGGTGACACAGTGGGTTTTACCGGTCCACGCAACAATGCCCGCTCGCAATGACGATAAAATAAGCCGCGCATTATAAACAAAAAAATAGAACTATGAGCTTTAAAGATTTACCGGAGTTTTTAAAATTTTTAGAAAAAAACGGTGAGCTAAAGCGTATTTCTACCCCAGTTAAAACTGACCTAGAAATTACTGAAATCAGTAGAAGAGTATTAGCACAAGGCGGACCTGCATTACTTTTTGAAAATGTTATAAAAGCCGACGGCACTAAATCCGATATACCTGTTCTAACTAATCTTTATGCTAGTATAAATCGTATTTGTATGGGACTTAAACTTAAGTCACCCAAAGAATTAAGAGAGCTTGGCGTTTTACTAGCATTCCTTAAACAGCTGCAACCTCCCGCATCTTTTAAAGAAATATTATCAATGTTACCGCTTGCTAAGCGTATCTTTGCTATGTCTCCTAAAACAATATCAAAAGCAGACTGTCATGAAATCATCATTGACAAACCGAATATCAATATATTGCCGATCCAAAGATGTTGGCCTGATGATATTTCGCCTTTAATTACTTGGGGGATAGTAGTTACTAAAGGACCTAGTAATGATAAAATAGATAATTACAACCTTGGTATATATAGGATGCAAACAATAGCTCCTAATAAGCTATTGATGCGTTGGTTAAAGTTACGGGGCGGAGCAGAGCATCATAAACGTTGGAAAGAAGCAAAAAAAGAGCCGTTTCCTGCCGCTATTGTTATTGGGGCAAATCCAGCGGTAACTTTGGCAGCGGTTACACCGATACCTGAGAATATCTCAGAATATAATTTTGCAGGTTTACTCGGTAATGAAAAAATAGAGCTGGTGCAATGCAAAACTATTGACTTAAAAGTACCTGCACATAGTGAAATAGTGCTAGAAGGTTATGTAAGTCTAGATGAATATTTGCCTGAAGGTCCTTTTGGGGATCATACCGGATATTATAATGATGTTGAGGAGTTTCCGGTCTTTACCGTAACTGCAATAACGATGAAGAAAAATCCAGTATATTTAAATACCTATACCGGAAAACCGCCTGATGAGCCGTCAATCTTAGGTGAAGCATTAAATGAAATCTTTATTCCTATCTTGCAGCAGCAATTTCCGGAAATAGTCGATTTTTGGCTTCCACCTGAAGGTTGTTCATATAGGGTTGCGGTAGTATCGATTAAAAAATCTTATCCCGGTCATGCTAAAAGAATAATGCTTGGGATTTGGTCGTATTTACGGCAATTTATGTATAGTAAGTTTATTATAGTTGTAGATGATGATATTGATGTTCGTAATTGGCAAGAAGTAATTTGGGCAATAGCAACAAGAAGCGATCCAAGGCGTGATACGAGCTTTATAGATAATTCCCCTATAGATTATTTAGATTTTGCATCACCTGATTCAGGGCTTGGTAGTAAAATGGGAATAGATGCAACCAATAAAATATACCCTGAGACAAATAGAAAATGGGGTAAAAAAATAGAAATGAGTAAGGAAGTTATCGACAAGGTTGATAGTATGTGGGATGGTTTAAAGATATAAGGTATACTTGTTTAATTTGAAAAATTGGCGTCATTGTTTCATATTTTTTGATCCTCACGTACTAGTATGTACGCTGCATCAAAAAATATAAAACGTCTTGCTCTTTTCCAAATTAAACGTTGTCTACTATTTATATTAATTGTTAATTTTTTAGAAACATCTTGGAACTAAACATGTATAACATCCCGCACGAGACGATAATTAATAATTTCAAAGAAATAGCCGATAAATATCAAGAGCTTATTTTGCATTTCATGCAAGGTAGGGGGAGTATGATGCCTAGGAGCCTAATTGATAGTGATAAAAACAGGATTATAGCTTCTTTAATGGTAGAACAATTTTGGACAAATCCTGAAAAATTTTGTCATCTTAATATTGAATATATTGATAAGTTAAGAGAGCTTACAACGAATAGCTTTGCAAAATTTGTCGGTAGTCCGGCAAAAGCTGTATTTTCTCCGGATAATCGAGATAAAAGATTTAAAGATTCTTCATGGGAGGATAATGCTTATTTTGACTTTGTTAAACAATATTATTTACTATCTAGTGAATGGCTTAAGAAGAATATAGAACAGTATGAGCTATCAAATGATCTCAAGCAACATTTAGAGTTTGTAACTAAACATTTTATTGATGCTTTTTCACCTTCAAATTTTGCTTTTTGTAATCCAAAAGTTTTACGTGAAACATTAGAAAGCGGCGGTCAAAATCTAGTACAGGGATTAGAAAATTTTTTAAGAGATATAAAAAGTTCAGGTGATATATTAAATATTAAAACTACCGATAAATCCGCCTTTAAACTCGGTAAAAATATTGCGACAACAAAAGGAAAAGTTATATTCCAAAATGATTTAATGCAATTAATATGCTATGAACCGAAAGAGAAAGTTCATAAGATTCCGATATTTATTATTCTGCCATGTATAAATAAATATTATATACTCGATTTATCTCCGCATAATTCTTTAATATCTTTCTTAGTAGAAAATAATTTTCAAGTTTTTCTTATTTCATGGGTTAATCCTGATATTTCTCTATCGGAAAAAGGCTTCGAGGATTACTTAAAAGACGGTATTTTAGCACCTTTTGAGTATGTGAGAAACCTTGGTTTTAAAAAAATTGATTTTGTTGGATATTGCATGGGTGGTACGTTCCTTGCTATAATTATCGCCTACTTTAAAGTAAAAAAAATAGATTCTGTTCACAGTAGCACTTTCTTTACTACTTTGCTTGATTATACTCACCCGGGCGAGCTTGGAATATTTTTTAATGAAGCTACGATTAATTACATTAAAGAAGATATAAAGCTAAAGGACTATTTTGACGGACAATATTTATCAAATAGTTTTAGTTTGCTAAGGGCAAATGATCTAATTTGGACGTTTTTTGTCAATAATTATTTGCTTGGTAAAAAGCCTATGCCTTTTGATTTGCTATATTGGAATGCGGATTCTACTAACTTGCCAGCAAAGATGTATGAGGAATATTTACAAAATACATATTGTAATAACTTGCTAGAAGAGTCTAATAATTTAGAGGTACTTGGAACAAAAATAGATCTTGGAAAAGTTGATTGCAACACTTTTTTCGTAGCCGCAAAAGAAGATCATATAGCTCCATGGCGTTCAATATATGATGGAGTAAAATTATTAAACGGACATAAGATTTTTTGTCTCACGGATTCAGGGCATGTAGCAGGTGTAGTTAATCCTCCTGCGATTGCTAAATATAATTATCGGCTTAACGATGACTTAAGTTTAAGTAGTCATGAGTGGCTTATGAAAGCTACGGAATATGAAGGCTCATGGTGGAACTATTGGCTTGATTGGCTTATAAAAAATAATGATAATAAGCTAGTAGATTCTTTAGATTATCAGAATCTAGAGGCTATTGAAGAGGCTCCCGGCAGTTATGTAAGAAGATAGGTGTTGGATCTTTGTCATCCTAGCTAACTTGATCGCGGGATCCAGTCTTCTTTTTTATTTTTTATGGATACCGTGGTCAAGCCACGGTATGACAAGCAAGGAATGTAAACCATACACACAACGCCTAAAATATAAATAAGTCATGAAGAGAAAAAATAATAAATTTATAGAAATATCTATTGCCTTTATCTTAGGAGTTGCTTTAGGTATTTATGGACAGAATCCGGATTATTTTACTAATCTAATAAATCAAAAATCATTAGCTTCATCTGCACCGAAAATAAAGCATTACAATATTTCAGAGCTTTCAAGAAGTAAAGTTAGTACATGTTTTACTCCTCCTGCCGGTTGTACTAAGTTTATAGCAAATCAGATAGATAGGGCTGAAGAATCTATTTATATGCAAGCATATGGTATGAGTGATGCACTGATTACTACTGCACTTATTAATGCACAGATGCGAGGAGTAAAAGTTAGAATATTGCTTGATCGTATTAATCTTAAGCAAAAATTTTCTAAATTGTATGAATTACAACGAGCAAAAATTGATGTGGGCATAGATAAAGTACCGGGAATCGCTCATAATAAAGTTATAATTATTGATAAAAAGAAAGTAATAACCGGTTCGTTTAATTTCACGGCTGCTGCTGATAAACGTAATGCTGAAAATGTAATTATTATAGAAGATCAGGAATTAGCAGAGTCTTATTTACAAAATTGGTTAAACAGAAAAGCGAGTAATTGAGGGGAAAGCCGTTATTGCGTGCGATACCGAGCCGTCATTGTGAGGAAATTGCGTAGCAATTGACGAAGCAATCTCAGGAGTATTATTTCATGAGATTGCCACGCAGCCTATGGCTGCTCGCAATGACGCTAAAAATTACGCAGATTTTTTATTAAAGTTTTTTTGTACTTGTTCTGCCATATTTTGCATATTATTAGAAGCATGATGAACATTCTCGACAATATGCTTATTTGCGGCTTCTAATATTTTGTTTGAAGACTCATAAGCAATATTTGCTAATTCCTTAGCATTATCCATAGATGTTTCATAAATAGATTTTAAACATTTTTGATAACATTCACTAGCTTGTTTGAAATCTTTAGAATTTGCTGCTTCTTTGGTAGTATTCAAAATAGTATTAACATTATTTTGTATAATCTCGGAATTTTTCTTAAGCAAAGATTGCATGCTTTCTGTAGCAATTTGATTAGTTGTTAAAAGAATATTCATAGTTCTTTGCATTATATTTGTGATAGATGAAAGATCTACACTAGGGATATTTTTCATAGAACTCATATAAAATTCCGGATTCATATAGGATTTCATTAAATCTAAAAATTGTGTATTATTTAACATTATTCATTATCCTAAAATAAATTAAATTTTTTACTTAAAAAATTTTTTGTGTTTTATAGGTTACGTATATGTAAACATAAACCCTCAATTCATGCTAACATTTATAAAATTATGAGTCAATAATTTGTTAGCATTAAGAATAATATTAAAAATAGTTAAGTTTTTATAAATGTTAGATATATCAATTCAAGAATTAATAGATAAGTGGCAAAAATACCTCGTTTTGCAAAGAAATTACTCTAATCATACAGTAATTTCTTATAATAATGACCTTAAGCATTTCCTTGAGTTTATGAATTATTATAATTCAGAGCTTGTAACGATAAATCATATTAAAACCGCAGATATAAGATTAATCCGAAGTTGGCTTGCAAAACATAACTGTGATAATTTTACCACTTCTTCAATTTCACGTGGTTTATCTGCAGTAAAGAATTTTTATAGGTTTTTAGAGAAAACAACACAATTAAATAATCATATAATTTTTTCTATAAAATCTCCTAAAAAAACTAAATTATTACCAAAAGCTTTATCGGAGGATGATGTAGTAATATCACTTGAACATATTGAAGAATACGGGAATGTTAAGTGGGTAGAGCTTAGAAATAAAGCCCTACTTGTTCTTATATATGCTTCAGGTCTACGTATATCGGAGGCATTATCAATTACGAAACTTCATCTACAAAATCTAGAATTTATAAGAATAATAGGTAAAGGTAGTAAAGAAAGAATAATCCCGTGGTTACCGATTGCTAAAAATTTAATTACCCAATATTTAGAAATATTGCCGTATAAGCTAGGTGATAATGAACCGATATTTAGAGGAAAGCAGGGTAAGAAATTGCAGCCACCGGTATTTAATCGTGAATTAATTAAATTAAAGCATTTTTATGGTTTACCGCAGCATTTAACTGCTCATTCATTTAGACATAGTTTTGCTTCACATTTGCTTGAGCATGGTGCAGATTTACGCTCTATTCAAGAGCTATTAGGTCATAAAAGTCTATCTACTACACAAAACTATACTAAAACAAGTATAAAGCATTTAGAGGCTGTATATACTACCGCATATCCAATTAAAAAATAAAATATATTAATATTCATAATCTTCTTGCGTTAATTTTAAGTTATATATTATATTATTTTAAAAACCTTATAAACATAATATACTAAAGCTAATATTGAGATATTAATATGCTAGAAACACCTAAATTACCTATGGGATATAAACCTTCTAAAGATGAAGAATATATGTGTCCTAATCACCTAGAATATTTTAGACAAAAACTTTTAAGATGGAAAGAGGACTTATTAAAGGAATCTCAAGAGACTTTAAATCATTTAAAGGAAGAAAATTTAAAAGAATCCGATCTTAACGATTGTGCTACTCATGAAACAGAAAGAGCTTTTGAGCTTCGTAGTAGAAATAGATATTGTAAATTAATAAGTAAAATAGAAGAAGCATTATCACGTATTAAAAATGGGGAATACGGTTACTGTGAAGAAACAGGCGACCCAATAGGTATAAAAAGATTAGAAGCACGACCTATTGCATAGTACCCTACAATTTTTGTAATGGGAAGTTGAGAGTGTGAAAAAGCTCTTTTTTTGGAGGTAGTAATAAGGTATCTATGAGTTGAGTTATAGCTGTTATAGATTGATAGAAGGCATTTTTAATATAATCAAAGCCATAAGTAAATAATGAGAATAGTTGTTTTTCAATAGTTTTATAGCTTTTTATACGAATTGGATTTAGTGCATTTTGTATTAATCCATTCTTAACTATTAAGCCTGAAGTGATAGCAGCCACCACCAATAATTTCTCAAATCTATCCAAATTTACTAAGTGACTTTTTTCAATATCAAAACCACCACTTTTAAGATGCTTAAACAACCGTTCTATTGACCATCGATATCTATATAAAGCGAAAATATCAACTTCAATCTCAATGGATGATACCAACACCATTAGTTCACTTTTATCGTTTTTATATGCAGCAAAATTAACTTTTTTATCCCACAATACACCGCTACAAACCTTATATTCTAAAGCTTTAAGATCATTAAATATTTTTACAATGGTTATAGTTTTTAAACTTTTTTCAAGGCGAATTTTGTT
>NZ_JWSW01000077.1:0-11762 GCF_000828125.2 Rickettsia asembonensis
TCAACACTCCCATTATTTAGTAATCCTGATATTGAAGATAATGTAAAAGAGATAGTGATGGAAAAAATTTGGAATTATAAAGTTAATAGTAATAATGAAGTAGCAGCTCCAGCGATAATAGCTTCAGTAGCGGTCACATCTGCACCGGTATCGGTGACTCTACACAAGTACCAACTCGTGGCACAGAGAAAGCAGAAGACAGATTATCTGCCGATATAAAAAAGCGTCTTTTTAATGGTGAAGATCCAATGAAAGTTATGAATTCATTAGAATACTACACTGATATCTCACCAACGAAAATAGAAGAATTAACAACTTATATTTGTGAATACGCTTTTAGTACTAAGTTAGCCGGCGATATTGACCTTGGACTATAAAATCTCTTTAAGTTTTTTTAAAGAAAAACCCGGTGGTTTTAGGTAGTCTAGTACTACCTTACCACTATCTAAGACTATAATCCTTTTGCCGTAATTTACGGCATCTTCCAAATTATGCGTTATCATAACGGAAGTTATCTTATGCTTCTCTATAATCTCTGCTGTTTTTTTCATCACTGCATGCGAAGCTTTTGGGTCTAAATTTGCCGTATGCTCGTCTAGAAATAATATTTTAGGCGGATGAGCTATGCTAAGTGCTAAGAGTATAATCTGCTTTTCGCCGCCGGAAAATTTACTGAGCGACTGTAAAAGTAAAGGCAAAAAGCGTTTAGGCGAGCCTGTAAGCTCTAACACCTCACTACTTGTTAATCGTTCATTACTAGGAAACCTACTTTCCCACAGAGTAATATTTTCCTTAAGCGTTAGCTCGGTAAATAGCCTCTCTTCAGCTTTTTGTGTTAGCGTAACCAGCGTACGAGCTTTCTGAGCTTTAGGTATTTTATCTATTCTGATTTGATCTAAAAATACTTTCCCACTAGTAGGCTTCAAATAACCGGCAAGTATTTTAGCTAAAGTAGATTTCCCGCTACCGTTAGACCCAAGTACTACGACAAACTCTTCTTTAGCAATATTTAAAGTAGTTTCAGCAATTATAGGCTCACTTCTTTCCTTAACTTTGAACTGTATTTTTTCTGCATATAAATAAGATTTCATAATTTTGTCTTTTTAATCGTTTTTATATTGATTAATGTCATCCTAACTAAAAGCGGGGTCTTGTGGCATGGATCGTTTTATGTTATTCCTGCATAAGCGGGAATGACATTACAAGTATTATTTCTTACCCACCGTACTCAATGAAATAAATAACACTATTCCTAAAATAAGCTTAAGATTTATGGGATCGATGCCAATTCGGAGTAAAACGCTCAAAGCAATAAAGTAAAATAATATGCCTATAAAACAAGAAAATATCTCTTTAAACGCATTAAAATTATTAGCATGGATTAAAATATGCCGCCCTATGACAATCGCACCGATACCGACTAATGCCACTCCAAAACCCATATTAATATCGGCAAAACCGTTTATTTGTGCCGATAAAGTGCCAGTTAAGGCAGCAAGACCATTACTTATGCTAAGCCCAAGCATGCGATAAAGCTCGGCAGGTTTTCCTAAGTTAATCAATAAATCTTTATTAAAACCAAAAGCTCGAAGGAATAAACCGAGCTTACCTTTCAATAAAATTATAACAGCAAATATAATAAGACAATTAATTATTATTAAAGGCACTAACCAATTTTCGAGATCTAATATAGATAGCAGAGTCGGCATACCAAGAACTGATATATTAGGACGCTGCATAATTTGCAAGTTAACGGAATAAAGCATAAAACTTGCAAGTATTCCGGCTATAAGCCCGTTAATGCGGTTATTCTTCTGCATAAAACTAACTATGCTACCGATAATTCCGCCTGATATTACAGCAAATATTAATGCAGGAAATAACCCCAATGAAATAGTGCGGGCAAACACCGCCGCACCAAGTACATAAGTACCGTCTACGGTAAGATCGGTAATTTTCAAGATTCGATAACTTATATACATCCCTAAAATAAGCGGCAGCATTATTAAGGATTGCTCAAGAGCAGTAACTAAAATGTTCATGTTACTACTCTGTAAGTTCTTTTTTAGTAAAAGGAAGTATGGATAAATTTTCCTTAGTAAGAATATCTTGTTTAACAAATGATTTAAGGTTAATAAATAAAGTTAAGTCTTGCATATCCTCAAATGGAATATCTTTCGGCTCTATTCCTTGCAAGATTTTTTTTGCCATTAACCCCGCTTCTACGCCTATTTGCTTTTCTTGCACTCCTACGGCAATAGTTGCCCCGCTAATTACCGAACCTTCATCGGAAGCAATGATAGGAATACGGCGTTTAAATGCTTCTTGCTTTAAAATATTAATTCCGCTAACTACCAAATGATCTTTCAGAATTACAAAACTCTGCGTATTTTCAGGAGCATTTTTTACAGCGACCGGCATATCATTTAAATTTTGTATCATTACCGTGTGCAGAGAAATATTGTTTTTTCCAGTATATAATTTTAATATTTCTACTTCAGGTATAACTTTCTCGCTACTGCTATAAATTAAAGTGATATTCTGTAAAAAAGGTAATTTACTAATGGTGTCGGTGATTTTTATCTCATCGTTAACACCGGTAACTAAAGGTAGGTTTTTACTGTTAATCATAGCAGCAGCACAAACAATCGGTTTATTTGTTATATGAGAAATAACAGTTTGGCTGGTTGTCATGCCGATGGGAATTATTACATCAATATCCTGATCTTTTATTTGCTTTACAATGGCAAGCAAAATATTAGAATCAGCATGAGCATTTTTAACTATAATTTCTGCATCTATATCTTTTAGCGATTCTTTAATTCCCAATATAATCTCGGTCATTGCAACATGTTCAAGCAGAACAATAATTGCTACTTTTTTTTGATCCGCATAAATTGCAGCTGTGATAAATAAAACAAAAAAAAAGAAAAAATTTTTTGAAAAATATTAGAGATAAACGTTTTAATATCCTGTCATAAGTTATAATTTAATAATCAAAATCTAAATTTGCATATAGCAAACATATAAACGCAAAAAATTATCTACGCCAAAACCAATTTTGTATTAAACTATTAACCTTTAAAGATATCATAAATATTTTTAACTGTAGAAATATAAAGTAAAGACAAAAAACTTATCTTTCTTTGACTAGAAGCTAAATAGTCAAGAAAGCTCTACCTTAGAGGCTATCTGTAAATAAATTTTAAGGCTAATTAAATTATTTTTTGCTGCAAATAGTAAGATTTATTTGAAATACAAATAATATTCTTTCAAAAATCTTATCAATTTTTGCTAAAAAAGCTCTTTAACTACTAATTAAACTTATTTATAGACAGTCTCTTAATTTTTAATGTTTAACACCATTTTAAGATTATGTCAATAACCAATAAATAGTATTACCTAAAAGAATTGCCTGAGATAGCCTATACCTCGATGTTATTACCGCTTCTGCAAAAAGTTATTATTGTATAAAGTTGCTACGTGGATCGATTGTACCTCTGTCATCTCATGGCTTGACCTTATAGTACCGAGACGTTTTTGTTCTATGTCATTCCCGCGTGGCATTGTTGCGTGGACCGGTAAAACCCACTGTGTCACCCCGTGGCTTGACCACGGGGTCCATAAAAATAATAAACAAATACTAATTTTAACTGGATACCGTGGTCAAGCCACGGTATGACACCGAACGGATTTTCCGATCCACGCAACAAGACTTTCCCGAGTAAGCAGGAATCCAGTAAAGTAAAGCCTTTAAAAAAAACTATGTATTTTCTGTTTGTTCTAGTACTGCTTCCCCTAGTAATTGCGATAGAACATCTTGACCTGCAGTCCAGCTTACTAGGGGCTCTTCACCTGTTAAACCGTTATCATAACAATTATTAATTTTAAAAAAATTAATGCTTTGGTAATGCTAAGTCAATGAAAATTTAAATATTATTCACAAGGTATCGATACTGATCTGACAAGTTCAATTATTATTTTTCTAATATTTGGATTTTGTACTCTAGTAAATGCTCTAGTTAAAGATAAAAGTTCTCTTTCCATAGTCCTTGATAATTCTTTATAATCAAAAGAGACGTCATTTTCATATTGCCCTTCTTCTTCAGCAATATTATTTAAGAAATCACTTTCTATTTCTTTGAATAGATATTCAATTTTATTATTAGAAGGATTTTCATCGTCAGTTTTTAACTTTTCTTCTTCAGAACTATTAAAGAAATACTTTAAAGGCGTATTTAAAACTTTTGCAAAAACATATAACCTACTTATAGGTATATTACTTAAACCTTCTTCATATTTTTTAACTTGGAGAGCACTAATATCTAAAGCTTGCCCTAATTCTTTTTGGCTAATACCTACAGCAAGACATCGTTCTTTTAAACGTTCACTTGCGAGTTTGTCCGGATGTTTTATTGAATCATTCATTTTAACAATAAGCTTTAATTATTAAAAATTAATTATTAATAAAGTCTATTCAATTTTAAATGTAGTATATATATTACTTTATATTTAATCAAGCAACTTTATTAAAAATTTAATATAATAATGCTAAAACCCTTTAGTTATCAAGAATCAAGGCTAATAAATAATTAATTAAAAGTATAAAAACGATGAGTAATAGAATAGTAAAATTACCAAATTGCGAGAATATAGTAGGAGAGGTTAGTTTTTTAGGAATTAAACCTTGAGTATAATTTATTTCATTTAGATTTAGTTTTTTTATTGTTCTACCAAAAGGATCTACTATAGCTGAAATACCGTTATTTGCTACTCTAATCATAGGTAAACCGTTCTCTACGGCTCTACTTCTACTAATATGAAAATGCTGATATGGACCGCTTGATTTACCATACCACGCATCATTTGTAATATTAATTATTACATCGGCTATTTCATTATTCGTCCGTACAAAATCAGAAAAAATAGATTCATAACAAATTAAAGGTTTAATTTTAAGATTATATTTTTCAAGATAAACAAGGCCTCCGTCTCCTTCTTTATAATCAATTAAACCGTGAGTTAATTTTTTAAACGGTAGTATCTTTTTAAGAGGCATATACTCGCCGAAAGGTACTAAATGTGATTTATGATATTCAAATAATTTACGATCATTTTTATCAAGAGCATACATAGCTGAGTAAAGTTCAAACTCATCACCTTGTTTTTTATTATTCGAGATCCCTCCTGTTATCAAAATAGCATTTGTAGAATTTAGCATTTTTAGTAATTCTGATTTAACTTGCGGTATATCATCAGGTACTACTAATGCTGCTTCAGACCAAATAATTAAATCGGTGGGTTCGGAATTTTCCGATAAATTAATATGTAGCATTAAATTATGCCAAAATTCTTCTTCATTCCATTTTTCGGTTTGAGGTATTGAAGGCTGCACTAATCGTACTTTTATATCAGTGAAATTTGTAGGGTTATTACTTAGTCTTACTGCTCCGTAAATGACAATTACGGTTAATATTAAGACTGAACTAGCTAGTAATATTTTTAACTGAGTAAATTGTTTGCTAAATAAAGGATAAGCTGATGTAGAAATATATATAACTATAAAACTAAGTCCATATATCCCTATTATACTTAAAGGCTGTATTAAAATATCTGAAAACGAGAAAGCATAGCCGATCAAATTCCAAGGAAGACCGGTAAAAATCCATGAACGTATCCACTCAAATAATACCCAACATAAACAGAATATAAATTGGTAATATTTATTATTTTTAGCAAAAAAACTAAGCATGCAGCTTGCTGATATAAAGAAAGCTAAAACTATAGGTAGCCCAAATAACGCAAAAGGAATTGCCCACCAAAAATCTGCAATATAAACGCTAACACCGATACTTATCCAATATATTCCACTTAAAAAATACCCAAAACCGAATAAATAACCAAATTTTGCAGCTTCTTGCCAATTTTCGGATTTTTGAACTATATAACATAAGTAAGATAATGTTAATAATGCCGGTATAAAGAAAGTCGGAGCAAAAGCTAAACCGCTTAACATCCCTAGCAGTAAACATATGATTTTAGGTTTATACATTTTTATCGATTATTTGTTTACAAAATAATACATCATGCTATCATTTCAGCAAGTTTTAATATAATGAGTAAATAAATGACTACAGGATTACTACAAGGAAAAAAAGGCTTAATTACAGGCATTGCAAATAATATGTCAATATCGTGGGCGATTGCACAGCTTGCTAAAAAACACGGAGCAGAGCTATGGTTTACTTATCAATCGGAAGTATTAGAAAAACGAGTTAAACCACTCGCAGAGGAAATAGATTGTAATTTTGTTAGCGAACTTGATGTTACGAATCCAAAATCAATTAGTAATTTATTTGATGATATAAAAGAGAAATGGGGTAGCTTCGATTTCTTACTTCACGGTATGGCTTTTGCCGATAAAAATGAATTAAAAGGACGTTATGTTGATACTAGCTTAGAAAATTTTCATAATTCTTTACATATATCATGTTACTCTCTTTTAGAGCTCTCAAGGTCCGCAGAAGCCTTAATGCATGACGGCGGAAGCATTGTGACGTTAACTTACTACGGTGCTGAAAAAGTTATACCTAATTATAATGTAATGGGAATTTCTAAAGCTGCACTTGAGGCTAGTGTAAAATATCTAGCAAACGATTTGGGAGAAAATACTATTAGAGTAAACGCTATTTCGGCAGGACCTATCAAAACTCTAGCATCTAGTGCAATAGGTGATTTTAGTACTATGCTTAAATCTCACGCTGCAACCGCACCGTTAAAACGTAATACTACCCAAGAAGATGTAGGAGGAGCAGCAGTATATTTATTTAGTAATTTATCTAAAGGTGTTACCGGTGAAATTCATTATGTAGATTGTGGTTACAATATTATGGGAAGTAATAAATTATAAATTATTATTGTATAGATCATTAAACGTGTTCGATGTCATTCCCGCGTGGCGTTGTTGCATGGACCGGTAAAACCCAATGTGTCACCCCGTGGTCAAGCCACGGGATGACAAAGGTGAAATTGGTCCATGCAACAATGCTTTCCCGCGTAGGCGGGAATCTAGTCATTAAAAAATATAAATGTACTAAATTTTAAAATTAAAAGCTCAAATAATTTCACTTTTTTTCTGGATTCCCGCTTTTAGCTAGGAATGACATTATAATCCATGATTTCTTTTTTTGAGATGTTCAGGTTTTGGAGGAACAGGCGGTTTTTTTGGATTTTGCCTGAACATTTTTAGCTTCTGACGGCAATACCGGATTATTTAATCTATTTAACTCTTTTGAGATTTGTTTTAACTGTTCTTGTACTTCTACCTTTAAAGAAGTATGAGAATTTTTAATTTCACTATTTACTATTTTTCCTATTTTCTCAAGATTTTCTTTAGAAATGGAATATGATTTTATACTTATATAATTAACAATCTTTGACTACCAAGTTTGTCTTTTATCTAATTCTTGATGTATTATATCTACTAAATCATTTTTTTTGAATGTTAATATATAATCAGAAGCTCCTTCTAAGGATTTAGATAAATACCTTTTTATTTCTTCTCGTCTCTTATCTTCAATACTTACCTTTTTGTCTTTCTTGAGTGTTGTTATTGCTTTTTCAATTATTGAAGATATCTTAGTCTCTTTTCCTTCACTTGTTTTATTTTCTAAATTTTCTTTGGTATTAAAATGTATATTAGTTCCTACTTTAGCATCTAATAATTGTTTAACATACTTACCGTTAGGAGCAGCTATTCCTCCTTCTATTTTCAATGCTTCTTCCGGTGATTTTTTATATATTTTCTCATATATTTCTGATTCTCGAAAAAGTGGAGCATATAATAAAAAATTAATACTTTGAGCTATTCTACTATCTACTAAATCTTTAGAATTCCTTTTAGGATAAAATTTTTCTTGTAAAATACGATAGTGATCTAATATTTCCTGGGTTATATCTTTTACATCAAGAGATTGTAATTCTCCTTTATCATTAAATTTTGCTTTCATACCTGAGCGTTTTGCTTCCAACAATAATATTCCTTGAAAAACTTTATTATTAGGAGTACGACAAACAAAATTAGGATCATTATCCGGCATTAATTCATTTGCATTTTCCATTATTGCTTGATTGAGCTTATGTAACTGCTCCTTATTAAGCTTTTTATCTAAAAAACTTATAAAAGCTTCCCTTTGTTTTTGCTTACTTGCATTACTAAAAGCCTGCTGCATCTTTTGCAAAACATCAAAATCAAAATTTTCGTTACCTATTTCTTTGATAACTAAATTTGCTAAATTTTTTGTTTCAGTATTCACTGTTTCTTTTTTATTTTTTGTAGCCATATTTAATATTAATCTAACTTATAATTATTTAAATATTAATGATAGATTAAATTAATTTCTAGAGGTTTTTACTATATTTATAATCAAAACTTTAAGACAGTATCTAGAAAGTCATACTGAACTTTCGCTATTTCCTAGAATTTCTATTGATACTATCTCACCATCTGGTTGACTATGATTTACTAGCTCTAATATATTTGAAGATGCTAAATTGCTAATATAAACACCTTCTACATCATTTAATATAGAATTAAATACATATCTATCTACTTCATCGCCCTTATTAATATCATAGTATGGTTTAAATTTTTCTAATTCACTTACTTTTTTAAACCTCTCTGACTTAAATAATTCTTTTGCTACATCATGTTCTTCGATATATTTACTTACAAGTAAAAACATTATGCTTTGTGCTAAGCTATTTTTAATATAAAATTCTTTTAAGCATTCAATAAAATTTTCAAAAAAACTTACTTCTTCAATTAATTCTTCAAAAGGAATTTGACAATCATGGAACAATTCTTGATATAATTTTTTCTGCAATTCCTCTTTTTCAATTAGTTCTTCAAAAGGAATTTGACAATCATGGAACAATTCCTGATATAATTTTTTCTGCAATTCCTCTTTTTCAAAGTTTTTCAAATAAAAATTATCTACTAATAACTTGTAAAGTTCAAGTATCTTGCTAGGAAAGTTGATTTTTAAAGTTCCTTTTTTATCAACTTCTACAGCAAAATTGTTTCTTTCTGCTTGCAATAATAATATTTCTTGAAAAACTTTATTATTAGGAGTACGACAAACGAAATTAGGATCATCATCCGGCATTAATTCATCTGCATTTTCCATTATTGCTTGACTGATTTTATGTAATTGCTCTTTATTAAGCTCTTTATCTAAAAAACTTATAAAAGCTTTTCTTTGTTTTTGCTTACTTGCAATGCTAAAAGCCTGCTGCATCTTTTGTAAAATCCCAAAATCAAAATTTTCGTTATCTATTTCTTGGATAACTAAATTTGCTAAATTATGTGATGCTTCATCACATAATTCTTCTCTTTCTAAGTTTCTTTGACCTAACCCGGAATAAACATTGAATCCTGATTCTTTCTTTTGAGCTAATCTAGGATATTTTTCTTCAATTTCTCTAGGTTTACTAATACAAGAGAGTATATTTTCTTTTAGCTTCATATAATTTATTCCTTAAATTAAAAAGGCTTATTATATTTAGTTAGAAAATATTAGCAAGCACTTTATAAAAAATTAAGATAAATTAATTTTTGTTAAGAGGGTGATGCAATAATGCTTTTTTTAGATGATTAGTTTGAAGATGAGTATATATTTGGGTAGTTGATATATCAGCATGACCGAGTAACTCTTGAATAACACGCAAGTCTGCTCCGCCCTCAAGTAAATGACTTGCAAAGCTGTGGCGTAATATATGAGGAGAAATATGTTCAGGGTTAAGATCGGCATAAAGAGCAGCAGATTTTAACAGAATTGCAAAATTTTGCCTAGTCATATAACCTGCTAAAGCTGATGAAGGAAATAAATAAATTAGATTTTTTGGTTTAGCTTTATTCACAAAAACATCTCTAATTGCAAGATATTTAGCAATAGAGATAACTGCCTGTTCATTTATTACTATGACTCTTTCTTTATTGCCTTTACCAAGTACCGAAAATATTTTTCTTACTTCTCCTTTAGAAGTTTTATTAGTCAGAATATCAGTAAGCTTAAGGCTAACAAGTTCTGAGACTCTAAGACCGCTAGCATAAAGCAAATGAATCATAGCATTAAGCCGTATACCTTCAGAAGAATTATCTTGCGAGCAATATTCAAGTAACGATTTAATTTGATCTATAGACAATATTTCGGGAAGTTTATTTTGATATTTCGGTAAATCTACGTTAAGAACAGGATTAAAAGCGGTATGGTTTTCGCTAATTAAAAACTCATAATAACTTTTTATAGTTGAGATTTTTCTGTTTATTGAACGTGCTTGTAAATCATTGCTTGCTAGATACTCAATCCAATCTCTAACATGCTCTGTGATAATATTTAATTCGGATAATTTTTGTTTAGCAAGATAGTTTTGAAAATCGAATAGGTCACGCTTATAGCTAAGTATGGAGTTTTTTGATAATGCTCGCTCAGCTAAGAGCATTTCTAGGAATTGCGAAATAAATTCCATAAGATGTGTTAATTTTTATATTGGAGGCCAGGGTCGGAATCGAACCGACGAATAGAGGATTTGCAGTCCACGGCATTACCACTTTGCTACCCAGCCAAAGCTGTCATACCGTGGCTTGACCACGGTATCCAGAAAAAATAATTTAAAAAAGACTAGATCCTGCTACAAGCTCGCGGGATGACAAGATGTGATACTACCAACATCCATTCAAAAAAGCAACTATTTTTATCTGATAGCTAGACGAAGTTTAATTTAGAAAAGAGCAAGGCGCCTCAGAACTTTTAACCGCAGCGTAGGACTACTACGTGAGGATTAAAATCGAGAAGCAACGACGCCAATTTTTCAAATTAAACAAGTATACTCCTAATCCTTGCAGGATATTTAAACGATTTATCCTTTATAAAATTCAAAAACTGGCTAACGGAATCCACTATATCGTCATTTTTAATATGGGAAAATTCAGTAATTCCTTTAAAATTATGCTTGATTGTTTAGGTATTAAAACACTAGCTGATTGAAATAAAGGAACTACCGAGGCGAATCTTGTAACTTTATCGAGCTTTGGCTTAATCCCGATCACTCTAATATTATCGCCTAAAAATCCTATATCTTGTATCAATTGTTGACCGCTTGCTTTATCCTCGATTAATATAAATTTTGGCTGATATTCTCTAGCTAATTTTTCCGTCAAATTCTTAAGCTCAGGATAATTAATTTTTTTCCGTACTAATGATACTAGATAATATTTCTGCTCAAGAATCCCCTATATAGTACAAACATTATAATCGGAATCTTCAGAAATTTTAATTGCCGTATCCCAGCTTTGCACAAAATAATCAAACTTCTCAGGTAGAGTTTCATAAAAGCTAATATCCTCCATATTAAGCAAAGATGACCCCCTAGCTATAGGTTCTTGCAAATATTGGGCATTATAATTATAGCTACCTATTTCCTGCTCCAGCTTTGCCAAGCAATCAAGAGGTTCTTTATAGCTATCTAAAATCTCACCGCTAAGGTATTGATATTCTTTATTCATTAATTTAAAGGAGTAATCTTGAATGCTAATAGCTGGAATTTTCAAATGATGCCATAAATTGCTACTATTAAGTAGATAACTGGATAAATCATCACTATGAAGACGCTGCATAACTAGAACTATCGCTCCCTTATTACGATCATTTAGTCTGCTAACAAAAGTTTGCTCAAACCAATCTGGAAGTGTTGAGAGATAA
>NZ_JWSW01000078.1:0-10747 GCF_000828125.2 Rickettsia asembonensis
TCAACACTCCCAGAAAACCCGCAGAGCTTGCATATATTGCATTTCTATATTATCAGGTGTCTTCGCTTCTTTACACGCAGCTTTTATGAATTTATTTAATTGTTCTTCTTGCTCATTAAAATCATTTTTTTTAAATTCTTCTAAAAATTTTTTTGATAAAGTTTCTTTCCTATCACTTACATCATCAATATACATACTATGAATATCTATGCCGGTTTTTAATCTTAGAGCAAGAATTTCATTGACTGGTTTAGAAATTTTAATTTCATGTTCTATACTATATTCAAAATGGCTAGCAATTTTTATAGATTGCAGTTTAAAAGATAAATTATTACTCAATTTTAAAATAAACTCTTTTACTTCTAACCAATCTCTATAATTTGATATATCTAAGGAAGTAATTTTGTCTGTAGCAGTACTTGAGTCGTGCAGAAAAGTAAAAACTTCTTCTAAGCTTGCTTTTTGTTTTTTAAGGTTTAAAACACCGTCTTTCATAGAGGATAATGCTTCTTCTAGTTTATATTATTAGCTTTTTTCATTTTATTAATTTTTTAATATAATATTAGGAATTAATATTTTGTCAATTATAAGCTAATAATCTCTTCCATATCCCTTGGCAACTCACAAGAAAATTCCATAATTTCATTACTAGTTGGATGAGTAAAGCTTAAATACCAAGAATGTAGGGCTTGACGCTTAAAATCAGTTAATTTTGCTTTTAGTTCAGGGGGGGAATGAGCAATTTTTCGGTCATTATTACCATAAGTTTGGTCGCCTACTACCGAATGCTTTAAATGGCTTAGCTGCACTCTAATTTGGTGAGTTCTGCCCGTACTAAGTTTGCACTCCACCATACTAATAGTACCCTTGTGAAACAATTCTAGAGTTTTATAATGTGTCACGGCTTCTTTACCGCCATATTTTAATATGGTCATTTTTTGGCGGTCTACTCTACTGCGACCGATATTATTCTTAATGACTCCTTCTAGCGGATTAATTACCCCCCAAACTAACGCTTTATATTTCCGTATTACCTGTCTTTGCTCTATCTGATTTGCAAGTAGCATATGTGCTTTATTATTTTTAGCAACTATCATTAAGCCTGTAGTATCTTTATCCAAACGATGCACTATCCCGGGTCTTTCTGCTGAACCTATATCCGATAGATTCTTCGTATGATAAAGTAATGCATTAACAAGCGTATCGTCATAATGTCCTGCCCCTGGGTGTACCGTCATACCTGCAGCTTTGTTAATTACTATCAAATCATTATCTTCGTAAATTATATCAAGTGCTATATTTGCTGCTGCAATTTTTAGCTCTTCAGGTTCTTTAAAAGAAAATAATATAACATCATTCTCCTTGACCAAAACATCAGGATCAGAAATAATTACATCATTAACTAGTACTTGCGAATCTTTAATAGCTTTTTGGATTTGGTTTCTAGAAACATTTTCAAGAAGTTGTGACAAAGCTTTATCGAGTCTTATATTATTTAGTTCGTTTGGTACATTATATGTTAACATATTTTATTTTAAGATAATGAATAATACGCTTAAATGGTTAAGTGCAATCGGTGTTGAATATTACTGTTCTGAACACCCGCCGAAATTAAAGGTATGTAATAATACTGAACTAACTGAAAAGCCACAAGTAAAACTTATGTCTACAAAAGAAACTGCATTCAATATGAATGATAAAGTTTATGATAATATAACCCTAGCAAGATCTCTTGCCGATAAAGCTAATAATATCGAAGAACTAAAAGAATCTCTACTAAATTTTAATGGTTGTGAACTTAAGAAATTTGCTACTAATACGGTTTTCGGTGATGGTAATTTGGAAGCTAAAATTATGTTAATAGGCGAAGCTCCCGGAAGTACTGAGGATTTGAAAGGAATACCTTTTTGCGGCGAAAGCGGCAATTTACTTGATAATATGCTGCATGCTATCGGAATTTTACGGAAAAATAACGCTTATATTACTAATACGGTATTTTGGCGTCCTCCCGCTAATAGACAGCCAACACTCGAAGAAGTCGATATTTGTAGACCGTTTGTCGAGAAACATATTGCTCTTATTAACCCGAAGCTAATTATTCTAGTCGGTAGCACGGCTGCAACTAGCTTACTTGGAAAAAATTCGGGTATTACTAAAATTAGACAAGAATATTATTTTTATACCAATAAATATCTATCCGCTCCTATCCAAACTACGGCAATTTTCCATCCTGCTTATTTACTTCGCCAACCTATGCAAAAACGCACCTCTTGGTATGATTTACTAAAGATTAAGGAGTATTTGGTGAATACGGGTTTGCTCGTTAGCTAAAAAAATTTAAGCTTAAATCTTCTTGAAATAACATATAATGTTATGCTAATATCAATTATTGCTATTCTAAAGGTAATATTATGAATGTTTCTTTAACTCCTGAACTTGAAAAATATGTAAATAGACAGGTAAAAAGCGGCTTTTACCATTCTTCAAGTGAAGTTATAAGAGCAGCATTACGTTTAATGGTCAAATCTGAAAATATTTCTCAAAATGCTCAGTTTGAAAATTATAAAACATGGCTTAATCATGAAATACAGATTGGTTTAGACCAAGCTGCTGAAGGTAAATTAATTCCAGGAGAAAAAGCATTACAAGATATTCATGATTTTCGTAAAGCTTATTTAAAAAACAATGGTTAAAAATCAATTTATTTTAACTAGCCAAGCTAAACAAGATATCAAAGATATTTGGCTTTATATAACAAATGATAGTATTAGAGCAGCTGATAACGTACTAGAATGCTTGGAACAAGCTTTTTATAAATTAGCTAATAATCCTAACATGGGAAGTAAACGTGAAGATTTAACAAATAAACCCTTACGCTTTTGGATTGTATATAATTATTATATTATTTATGATCCTAATACCAGCCCTTTACAAATTTTACGTATTATAAGTTCGTATCGCAATATAGAAAATTTTTAAATCCTAAATAATAATTCATTTCTAATTTTCTGAAATTAAGGTTATATTGATATATAACAACAAAGGGTATATGTATATGACCAATGAAAATAGTAATGATTCAGAATTTGCCGAATTAAAAATCAGAGGAAAAATATTTAAATTACCTATACTTAAAGCAAGTATTGGTGAGGATGTAATCGATATAAGCAGGGTATCTTCGGAAGCCGATTGTTTTACTTATGACCCGGGCTTTATGTCTACTGCTTCTTGTCAGTCTACTATCACTTATATAGACGGTGATAAAGGAATCTTGCGACATCGAGGATATGACATTAAAGATTTAGCCGAGAAAAGTGATTTTTTAGAAGTGGCATATTTGCTAATCTATGGAGAATTACCAAGCATCGAGCAGTATAATAATTTCACTAAACAGGTTGCTCATCATTCATTAGTGAATGAAAGATTACACTATTTATTTCAAACCTTTTGTAGCTCTTCTCATCCTATGGCTATTATGCTTGCGGCCGTTGGTTCTCTTTCAGCATTTTATCCTGATTTACTGAATTTTAAAGAAGCAGACTACGAACTTACCGCTATTAGAATGATTGCTAAGATACCAACTATTGCCGCAATGTCTTATAAATATTCTATAGGACAACCGTTTATTTATCCTGATAATTCGTTAGATTTTACTGAAAATTTTCTGCATATGATGTTTGCAACGCCTTGTACAAAATATAAAGTAAATCCAATAATAAAAAATGCTCTTAATAAAATATTTATTCTGCATGCTGACCATGAGCAGAACGCTTCTACTTCAACAGTCCGAATTGCCGGTTCATCCGGGGCTAACCCTTTTGCTTGCGTAAGTACAGGGATTGCCTCACTTTGGGGGCCTGCTCACGGCGGGGCTAATGAAGCGGTAATAAATATGCTTAAAGAAATCGGTAGTTCTAAGAATATTCCTAAATATATAGCTAAAGCTAAGGATAAAAATGATCCATTTAGGTTGATGGGCTTTGGTCATCGTGTATATAAAAACTACGATCCCCGTGCCGCAGTACTTAAAGAAACCTGCAAAGAAGTATTAAAGGAGCTCGGACAGCTAGAAAACAACCCACTCTTGCAAATAGCAATAGAACTTGAAGCTATCGCTCTTAAAGATGAATATTTTATTGAGAGAAAATTATATCCAAATGTTGATTTTTATTCAGGTATTATCTATAAAGCTATGGGTATACCGTCGCAAATGTTCACGGTACTTTTTGCAATAGCAAGAACCGTAGGATGGATGGCACAATGGAAAGAAATGCACGAAGACCCTGAACAAAAAATCAGCAGACCTAGACAGCTTTACACCGGTTATGTACATAGAGAGTATAAGGGTATCGGGGAGAGGTAAAACCCGCTGTGTCATCCCGTGGCTTGACCACGGTATCTAGAAAAGCAGTTCAAGGTGTACATTTTTTGATATTTTTACTGGATACCGTGGTCAAGCCACGGGATGACACAGCGGTATATAATGAATTTTATTGATGAAGTTAAAATATATATAAAAGGTGGAAACGGCGGCAATGGTTGCGTTAGTTTCCATCGTGAGAAATTTATTGACAGAGGCGGACCGGACGGCGGTGACGGTGGACGTGGCGGTAGTGTTATTTTTAGGAGTAATCACCATCTTAATACGCTAGTAAATTATCGATATAAACAGCATTTTACCGCAGAAAACGGCGAAAACGGTAAAGGTTCAAATAGAAGCGGTAAATCAGGAAAATCGTTAGTTCTTGATGTTCCCATCGGTACTCAAATCTTTTCCGAGGACGGCAATATATTATTGCATGACTTCACTGAGGATGACCAAAGCTTTGAAATAATTAAAGGAGGAAGCGGCGGTCTTGGCAACAGTCATTTCAAAACGTCGGTTAATCAAGCTCCAAGAAAGCGTACGGAAGGCGAAATTGCTGAAGAAATGTGGATTCATTTAAGCTTAAAACTCCTCTCTGATGTTGGGCTTGTAGGTCTTCCAAATGCCGGTAAATCTACTTTTTTATCGGTTGTAACGGCAGCCAAGCCTAAAATTGCCGATTATCCCTTTACTACTTTAGTGCCGAATCTTGGAGTGGTGTATGTTGATGACGAAGAGTTTGTTATAGCCGATATTCCCGGCTTGATCGAAGGAGCTCATCAAGGTCACGGACTTGGCGATAAATTCTTAAAGCATATAGAAAGATGTAATGTATTAATACATTTAATAGACGGCTCTAGTAATGATGTAGTGACAGATTATAATACAGTACGCCTTGAGCTTGAATCATATTCCGATTATCTAAAAAATAAAATCGAAATCATATGTCTTAATAAATGTGATGTTCTTACCGATGAGGAAATACAAGAAAAAATAAATGAGTTGCAGAAAGCTACTAATAAAGAAGTTTTTCCTATCTCTACCTACACTAATCTAGGGGTAAATAAAATAGTTAAACTAGCTTTAAAGACTATAAAAAATCAGGAGTAATATATTGCCGGAGCTAAGAAAGACGGGCATTGCCCGCGTGGATACCGATGTCATTCCTGTGAAAGCAGGAATCCAAAAAAAAGTATAAATACAGCAAATTTTTAAAATTAAAAGCTCGATTTATCTCGCTTTATGCTGGATTCCTGCCTACGTGGGAAAGTCTTGTTGCGTGGATCGGTAAAACCTACTGTGTCACCTAGTTCGCTTGACCACGTGGTCCATAAAAACAATAAAAAATACTAATATTTTAGTATTTTTAACTGAATCCCGTGGTCAAGCCACGGGATGACAGAGGTGAAATTGATCCACGCAACAATACTACGCGGGAATGACATCGAGTAGTTTTTTTGGTCCACGTAAGTGCTACGAACTGCTCGCAATGACAATTAATAAACTTTAAATCAAAGTAATACGTTGCTCTTCTGCCTCTAGATATTTCTCTAGCTCTTCCTTAGTATATTTCTTTTCTTTAAGCTTTATTTCGTTATTAAATATATATTGTACAGCTTTATCTTCTAAGGCAGGACCTTTAAGTCCTTCAATTGCTCTAGGATTATTTTTATAAAAATCAAATATCATATTTTCCTGCCCAGGAAAATTACGTGCTTGTTGCATAATAACTTTTCTTAAATCATCAGGCTCTAATTGCAAATTTTTAGATTTTGCGTATTCAGCAAGTAATAAGCCTATTCGCAAACGGCGTAGGGCTAATTTATTATAATATTCTGTTATTTCTTTAGGGGATTTATCTTTTAATAATGATTCATCTTGGTCATTTTTATCGGTTTCGGACTTTAGAATATTTTTTTCTTGCTCTAATAAAGATTCCGGTACGTCAAAATCTAACAATTTTTCTAACTTATCAAATAAGTTCATTTTCATTATAGTATTAATAACTTCTTCCGATTCGTTTTCTATTTGTTTAGCAAAATGTGTACGCAATTCTTCAAGGCTATTACTTTGGAATTTTTTAGCAAACTCCTCATCAATAACGGTAGGTTCTGCAGTATGTACTGCTTTAATTTGTACTGCAAAACGAGCATCTTTACCTGCTAAATCTTTAGCATGGTAATTTTCAGGAAAAATAACATTAACATCTAGTTCACTACCTGTTTTAGAACCTATTAATTGTTTCTCAAAACCTGGAATAAGTGCATTACTACCTATTACTACCTTAAAATCATTTAATTTACCGCCTTCAAAAGCTTCGTCCTTGATGTACCCGATCGCATCAATAGTAACCTGATCTCCGTCTTTTATTTTTGCTTTACTTTCTTTAGTATAGCTTTTTGTTAATGCGGCAAGTTTTTCTAGTTGTTCTTCAACATCTTTAGAGTTTACTTCTAATTTTGGACGATCTAGTGAGATTTTCTTTAAATCCGGAATAGTAATTTTAGGTAATAGCTCTATTTTTACGGTAAATTCTAAAGCTTTATCGGGTTCGTTTTGCAATTCTTCAATTTTGGGTCTACCGATTATATTTAGATTATGTTCTTTAATAACGTGATTTACCGAATGGTTAATTCTTCTTTCTATTATATCATTCCTGACGGAAGTACCGTATTTTTTCTTAACAATTGAAACCGGTACTTTACCGGCTCTAAAACCTGCTATTTTAACTTTTTTGGTTAAATCAAGTAATTCTTTTTGAATATCGTCATCTATCTCACTTAAAGGAGTAGAGATTCTTGCATGAAAATCCAATCCTTCGTTTTTTAATACGGTAATTCCCATTTTAATAATCCATTAATTCTGTACATAGTTTGCTAATCACAATAAACTAATGAGCCGAAATATGCAATAGTTTTTATAAAATCCCATTAGGATTAGGAATTGCTAAAGGTGAGTTTCGCAAAACTCACCTTTGCTGGCATATAGTCGTATATTTTCGCAATCACTAACTATGTAGACTTAGCATTTAACAGCAATTGAGCAATTTCCATAGCAGTAAGCTCTTGCTTCTTATTATGTTCAAGGGCTTTAATAACTTTGGATGTATTAAATGTGTTATCGGTATTATTAATATAACAATATTTAGCCCTATTTCCCTTTTTTATTATCTTAATGTTCGGTTCTATGTTTGATACAATGGTATTCGGTTAGTGTATACAATGCTGTATTTTAGTTTTAAATCTACGATATTGATGATCTGTGCTAACTAATTCATCTAAACTGACCATTGTTATTTGATGCTCTGACATTTCTTTACTTTCTTATTTTTTTTATTACATTATAACCTCTTACTACTCATATCTCAACACTCCCTTTATGGAGATACAAAAAATAGTTTTAGTAATTTTTTTGAGACTAAACTGCCGATGCAAAGTAAATTTTTTCGTTATGATACCACAGATACCAAAGAAATGAATGATAAGCCTATAGAGAAGCAAGCGTATAAAGATATCTTGCGTTTCAGTTGATCTCTCAAAACCACTTTTGAAAAAAATAGGGTTTTCTTCAACCGGCATCAGAAGAGGGGTTGAAGATTTTTTTAATCAAAAATATTTTGCTGATAAATTTACTGAAGAAGAACAAGGTTATTTTGTCTTATTTTTAGCATATAAAATATTTAGATATGGTAATAAGGCATGTCTCGAATATTTTAGTGAGAAACAGCCGGAGCTAATTACAAAAATTTTCAATGATTATCCTCATTTATTTTTTAGGAGAGAGGCAATTAACACATGTATTAAAAATAAAGATAGTAGACAAAAAGCATTAGATGCAATAAAGTTAAAGTCGTCGGATAAATTTTTTGAAAATTGCTTTGACACAGTATTCCCTAAAGTAGATGTTGTTATAAACCTTATATGCCTAGAAGAACCGAAATCAAACCAAATATCTAATGAACCTGAGCTTGCATTTAACTTAGAGGTTCTACCTTTAAATATAGACGAAAATGGCGATGTGCTACCAACAGGTGATGTAGAAGATAACCACTAAATTTTTAAAATGACTAGCATATACCATATTCTTGGCCGTGTTCCTGCTGTTTATAAGCAGGACATGGAAATAGAGTATGAGCATTTAGCGGTGCAATTAATTAAGTCCGGTAAATTACGGATAGATACCGATGATTGCTACAATTTTGCAAGATTTACTGAGCCTGCTCTTAATATAAGCTTAATGGTTAGTAAAGAAGAACTAACAAGCCCGCATTTAATTCCTGAAACTACTAAGCTTTTCCAAAATCTATACAGAAATTCTGCTTCAGATCAGAAAATAAAATCAATCTTTGATAACTTAAAAAAACAAATACAAAAGCTACAGCCGGTTAAGAAAGAAGTAACCGAAATGTTGGCACGTCTTTTTGTTCAGTCGGCTCATCCAATCGTAATAAGGTGGCTTCTTCTTAATAAGACGGAAGTATTTCTCACCTATTCGCATAATATCGGCGATATGATGGATATGGTTAGCTGGCAACGAGTAGGCGGTAATAGCGGTATGCAAAGCACTAACGGCAAGGACGTAGCTATTTTTGTTTCATGCGGCGGTAATCCTTTTGCTGAAAATAATAAAGACTATCCTATGTACGGTAATGGCTGGCCTGCCGTTGCTAGGCTTCAGATTATCGCAGCCCAAGAGCTTGGGCATTTTGCCGATATAAAAAGAGATGATAAAGGCAGGCAAATAACTCGCCATTCGGCTAATTTTTCTGGTACTAAAGCTACCGATAAAGTACGAATTGCTAGAAAAAATGATATCATACATTGTCATAATTTGCTGGGTAAGCTCCTTAAAGCAGGCATGAAAAAACAATTAGATTATGAAACGAAACTTAAATTTTATAATGCAAATAAAGTTAGCGGCTTAAAAGTTTATGCTATAAAATTCATGATTTTTATATATAAATTTCGGCTTTTAAATTATAGCAGTAGGAATAACCTAATATTTGTAAAAAAATTTAAAACCGATAAATATATGGCATTAATGATTGAGGCTATGTTTAAAGATATGCAAGCTAATTTATCGCCAAACGCTGAAGTGTACAAAAATAAAAACCCTGAAATTGAAGAAGCTGTAGCCTGTATTGAGGCACTCGCTAGAGTACCGCAACAAGCCGTAAAATGGGGATATTTAACTACCAAAGAAACTATGCACGACCTTTATAAAATATATTATAACGAGGTTATACCTTCTTTAATTACTAGCTATAATGCTGTCACCGGTGAAAATTACAAACGTGACTTTAAAAAACCAAAAAACGGCTTCTTTTCTAGAATCAATATCTTCAGGAATAAGAAGCTAGTATTAAAACCAGTTAGAGAATTATGAGCTATTTTAAGTATGTAATTCTTGCGTGGATTGGAAAACGCATTTTATGTCGTCCTACGAGCTTGTAGGCATTATTACATGGATCGTTTTATGTCATTCCTGCGAAAGCAGGAATCCAGTAAAACCTATAAAAAACTTGTTTTTTTAGGTTTATTTTATCAAATACTGGTTTTTGTATTAATATTAAGGTTATTTTTTCTGGATTCCTGCTTTCGCAGGAATGACATAAAACAGAAATTATCCGGTACTATGGGTTAAGCCACGGTATAACACTAATGCTATTAAAACAATATCTTTAACTTTAATGAACCTTGATGGCTAGTATATTTGCTGCGTAAATAGAACTTTACAGTTATACGTTGCAAGTAGCTCAATATTCTTTATGGAAGTGTTGAGAGATAAGGAATTAAGCAGAGAATTACAGGAAGGATATTTTTTTGGAAAAATTTGTGTTTAAATTTAAGATAAATTTTGGTCAGTATATACAAAATTAGTAGAAATTTTGTTACTATCTATGTGTTATCTATGATAATATTAGCTACCCATTAAAACGGTTAATCGTTCCAAATTAAAACATATAGCCTTTATAAATTCAGAGAATTGAATTTTGACAATACCAATATATCTGACACGTTTATTATCTTGTGAAAATACTCTTTCAAAAGGTGCTCTAATTTTTGTATAATATTTATCAAGGTCAAAATTCTTATCTTGCATGTTATTTTTCTTTACAGCACAAAGATGCACTCCTTTCCTAGTGGCTGCATCTTTGACAGGCTTTGTACAATATGCTTTATCTACATATGTAGCACCGGAGTGTGGCATAACATGTTTAAAACCTTTGCTATCAGTAACATTTGCAGGGGTAACTGCAACCTTATTAATCATCCCTGATTGAATATCAACACTAACATGTTTTTTATAACCATACCAAAAATTATTACCTCCTTTACAACCAATTTTAGCTCGTTTATCATTTGCAACTTTAGACAAACT
>NZ_JWSW01000079.1:0-5525 GCF_000828125.2 Rickettsia asembonensis
TCAACACTCCCATTATATACATGAATTTCTATATTTTCAATTATAGATTTATTATTTATTTACTAAAAATTATTAGCGATAGTTCTATTGTCATAATCACATATAACCTTTATAATAATATTCTTAACAAGAATAAAGCATATGAAAGAATTTCCGAAAAATTATAATTTTACAGAAAATGAAAAAAAATGGCAGCAAATTTGGCAAGAGCAACAAATTTATGCGTATGATCCAAATATTTCAAAAGACGAAACCTATGTAGTCGATACTCCGCCTCCAACAGTTTCGGGGCAGTTACATATCGGGCATGTTTACAGCTATACACAAACCGACTTTATCGTGCGTTTTCAGCGTATGATGGGTAAAAATATCTTTTATCCTATGGGTTTTGACGATAATGGTCTACCAACCGAGAGACTTGTTGAAAAACAGAAGCAGATCAAAGCTTATAATATGTCTCGATCTGAGTTTATAAAAATTTGCGAAGAGGTAGTAGCAAGTGAAGAAGAGAAGTTTAGAAGCCTATTTAACCAAATAGCTTTATCGGTTGATTGGAGTTTAGAGTACCAAACTATCAGTCCGTTATCACGAAAAATATCACAAATGTCTTTTCTTGATTTAGTTAAGAGAGACGAAATTTATCGTAATGATCAGCCCATATTATGGGATCCGGTAGATTGTACAGCTCTTGCTCAAGCTGATATTGAGGACAAGGAAAAAACCTCATTCATGAATTATATTATTTTTAAAACCGAGCAAGGAGAGCCGCTTACTATAGCAACTACAAGACCTGAATTATTACCGGCTTGCGTCGCCGTATTTTATCACCCTGATGACAAGCGTTATAAGCATCTAGCAGGTAAATCAGCTATAACCCCGCTTTTTAATGGGAAAGTTCTGCTGCTTGCCGATCCTTTAGTACAACAAGATAAAGGTACTGGTCTGGTAATGTGCTGTACGTTTGGTGATCAAACGGATATTACTTGGTGGAAAACGCATAATTTGCCTTTAAGAACTATTGTTACTAAAAAAGGTACAATAGACTTCCCTCATGATATTGCTATAGACGGACTAAAAATTAAAGAAGCTCAAGCAAAAATAATAGATATTTTAAAAGAACAAGAGTTGCTTACTAAACAAGAGGAAATAACTCATACCGTTAAATGTGCCGAGAGGTCAGGTGCACCGCTTGAAATTTTAACCGTACCGCAATGGTTCGTTAAAACGATATCACATAAAGAAGCGTTACTTAAAAGAGCAAATGAGTTAAATTGGCATCCTAAAAATATGAAGATTCGTTTAGAAAATTGGATTAATGCTATTAGCTGGGATTGGTGCATAAGTAGGCAGCGTTATTTCGGCGTGCCTTTCCCTGTTTGGTACTCTAAAAGAGTAGGTGAAGAAGGTAAAATTTTATATGCCGATATTTCGCAGCTACCTGTCGATCCGTTAAAAGATTTACCTATCGGTTATAGTAAGGAGGAAGTAGAACCTGATTTTGACGTTATGGATACTTGGGCAACAAGTTCCGTTTCGCCTCAACTTTCTACTCATGGCATTTCTGACGATTTCACTGTTAATAAAGATAGACACGATAAATTATTTCCGATGGATTTAAGACCGCAAGCACACGAGATTATCAGAACTTGGGCATTCTACACTATCTTAAAAGCTCATCTACACCAAAATACTTTGCCGTGGAAAAACATCATGGTAAGCGGTTGGTGTTTAGCTGAAGATCGAAGCAAAATGTCAAAATCCAAAGGTAATGTTTTAGTTCCTGAAAAGCTACTCGAACAATACGGTTCTGATGTAATACGTTATTGGTCGGCAAATTCAAAGCTTGGAGCTGACACCGCCTACTCTGAAGACGTTATGAAAAACGGCAAACGGCTTGTTAATAAGCTGTGGAATGCCGCTAAATTTGTTTCTATACATTTTGAGAAATTAAAAGATGAAGATAAACAAGCAAAGCTTTTAGACGTTAAAGAAAAAATCACTAACGAGTTTGATCAGTGGATGATTAATAAGTTAGTAGAATTAGTTAAGCTAGCCACAAATGAGTTACAAAACTATGAATATGCAAATGCTATACATCTGACGGAAAAGTTTTTTTGGACGATATTTTGTGATAATTATTTAGAAATAAGCAAAAACCGAGCTTATGATGAGGAAAACAACAACCCTAGCGGACAATATAGTAGCATATTAACTTTATATTATGTTATGCAAATTTTATTGAAACTATTTGCACCGTTTATACCGCATATTACCGAAGAATTATATCAGCTATTATATAGTGAAAATTCTGTACACGAAAAAGGCAATTGGGTTAATTACGGTGACTTAAACTATAAAATCGACGCAAAAGGAGCAGAAGGACTGCTTGAAATCCTAGATATCGTCAGAAAATTCAAAACTGAGAAAAATCTCTCGATAAAAGCTCCGATAAAATTGCTTGAAGTCAGCGGCATAGAACTATCTGAAGAGCTAACGGAAGATTTAAAGAACGTCACATCGGCAGAAGAAATACAATTTGAGGACCAAGGTGATAAAATTAAAGTCAATGTTATCCTTTAAAAATATTATAGGCTTAATATTAATTATATTTGCCGGTATATTTTTTTATGCTTATATATTAGAACATGACTGGCGATATATAACCTTAAGTGATGAACAAGTAAAAAAATATAGAATTAGCGAGGAAAAAGCTATTGCCCTTTATCAGTTAATGAAAGACACTCATGAGCTACTTGGTAAAAATAATATTAATTATTGGATAGAAGGCGGCACTCTGCTTGGAGCTGTTAGACATCAAGGTATAATTCCTTTTGACGATGATTTAGATATAGGGATAATGCACGAAGAAGAAATACACTTGCAGCAAATATTACCGCAATTTGAGCAACTCGGTTATACTGTTTCCTACGAGAGAGCTTATAATATATGCAAAAAAGCTTGTTTAGATATTTTTATTTTTCATAAAGAACAAAACAAATTTATATATACTAATTTAGCAGCTCGAGATAAGTATCCGAAGAGTTCATTTTATGATAATGAATTATATCCTTTAAAAAAATATAGATTCGGTAGTATAGAGGTTTATGGTCCCGCTGATCCTATAGGAAATCTAAATAGGCAATATCCAGAATGGGATAAGTATGCAGTGATAGAGCATTCCCATAGCTTACATTTACCTTTTTTATCTAATATCGAGAAAAAAACCAAATTTATACTTACTCCGGAATTGTTAAAACCGGCTCAGCCACTCGGACCTCTAGAAGATAAAGTGAATATAGTCAATTCAGCTACATTTATTGGTATGTGCGAGGATATGGCTTATAATTAAATGTCGAAATGGTCATATGATTTACATTTGACTAGATTACCTTTTTTGCAAAAATTCATATCAAACAAATTGAGATAAGAAAGTAATAGCCGGTACTATCCATAAGCCCGGTTTATCAAAGCAAGAACCCGAAATAGCTTGTTTATTTTGAATCACTTGAAAACTAAACTTAGGTTTAAGTAATTCATAAAAATATTTTAAGCTTGAAGAAACGGTTGAGTCACTTACTTTTGCTTCCACTAAAATCCAAGGCTTCTCATCTTTTGTTATTACTAAATCGACTTCACGTTTTTGTTTATCACGAAGATAGTATAAACCAAAATCACCAAGCCCTGTTTCGTTCCAAAAATATACGGCTTTTAAAAGGTGAGAAGCTACAAGATTTTCAAATCTCACTCCTATATCTTTTATTTGTGACCAGTCCCAAAGGTAAATTTTCGGCTCTTTTATTAAGCTTTTTACAACATTTTTAGACCAAGGTTTGATCGCAAAACAATAATAATACTTTTCTAGCAAGGATAGCCATCTTCTTATTGTTTGATCTGAAACCCTAACTTTGTTAGCAAGATTTGTATAGCTTATTAATGATCCTGCTTGCTCGTTTATAATGCTAGCAAGCAATTCTAATGCATAAATATTATTTATATCTTCAGTATTTCTTACATCTTCTCTAAATAATTGCTCGAATCTTTGATTACTCCATATTCTATGAAATTTAGCAGTTGCTTTTAAATAGCTTTCTGCAAACCCTCCAAAATTTATTAGAGCTTCAAATTCATCTATAGTGATATTTTTAGGATTTTTTATATAATCAAAATTTTTAGCTATTTCAGATACTGATAATGGATGCACAGTTAAATTTATATAACGCCCCATTAGGCTATCGCCGCCTTTTTTATATATATTCAATTTGGCACTACCTGTTATAATAAATTCAATATCTTCTCCGAATTTATCATAAAACCCTTTTACAAGATTTTTCCAATCTTTATATTTATGAATTTCATCTAATATTAAGTACGGTTTCTTATCGGATACGGTAGATAGGATTTGTTCGGAAGGGTATGTATTGTGATCTTTTGGACGTAATTATCCTATTGTGACTGTAACGCACTTACCAAATGAATTCCATAAATTTATAATATTGGTAATAACAATTGCTTCACGTTTTTGTGATGATATTTTTTTAGTTAATAGAGATGAACCAATACATCTCTTAATTCTTGAAATTTGAGCTTCAATTAGTGCTCTAATTCCATAACAGTATTTTTTATAAAATGCATAAATGTTACCTTTTTTACTAATATAACGTACAACCTTATCATGCCATATGCTGTTATCTTGAGCATATATTTTAGCATTACGTGGGGGAGGAATTACTGGCGTAATACCACGATTACTCAATTTCTCAACTCCTTCAATACTATAGTAAGCACCATCAGCAATTACTCTATCTGCTGATATATTCCATGGTATTAAGTACTCTAGCATCTCTATATCAGCAGTATGGCAATCAGTAATCTCAACATTATGAATATTCATTTCAGGATCTATAGAAATATGCATTTTCTGCCATGGCTTATTCTTGCAGACTTTATTGTATTTCGTTGCATACCAGTTACTAGCTGTATTAAATCTAAGACCTGTGCTATCTAGTATCAGAGATATAGCTTCGCCATTCTTGATACGACCGGCAAGTTTATTGCAAAACTGTTTAACCTCTAATGGTATCTGCGAAAATAAATCACATAGATGACCAAAACTTGGTACTGGAATCTCAAGACCCTTACTACGCCATAGATCCTCAAAGTAACCTGTTATTTGACGCTGCCCAAAACCAAATAAACGATATAATGTATAAATTAGTTGTATATATGGTACTTGGTATGTCGCTGCCCTCCCAGATTCTCCCTCTACATAAGGTTGAGCATTAATGAATAAAGACTCTGGATCCCCTTTAGGAAAATACAGGCTGATTATCCCTCTTTAGTCTTAAACTCTTATTATATTGCGACCAATTTGTTATTTTATATTTTGGCTTATCTGTTTTTCTGGGCAAACCTGCTTTTACTCTTTCTTTGTAGGGCATTCTAAATTTATAACTTATCTAATTCAGAATATTATATACCATTCCCTCTATACTTTATAGATGTTTTTAATACCCTTCCGAACAAAG
>NZ_JWSW01000080.1:0-5503 GCF_000828125.2 Rickettsia asembonensis
TCAACACTCCCACCCTATACCCGACTGATATTATTGCATCTAAATTATAATATTCTACTTGTCTTTCGACACTCCGTTCTCCTTCTATTTGAACTGTTGCAAAAAACGCAACAGCTGCTCTTTCTAAACATTTTTTATTATTGCAAGCCATTCTTCTTCATCAATAATTTTAATATTAAGCTCTTTAGCTTTTTTAAGCTTACTACCTGCATCTGTGCCTGCTATTACTAAATCCGTGTTCGATGATACGCTAGCTGCAACTTTAGCTCCAAGTTTTTCAGCCGTTGCTTTAGCTTCAGCTCTAGATATCGTCGGTAAGCTACCGGTAAATACTACTATCTTACCTGTTAAACTGCTTTGTTCTCTAGTCTCTTTATAATCTTCAATATTTAATACTTCACCAAGTTTTTTGATAAGTGCGGTATTTTCTTTAACATCAAAAAAATCAATAATATCTACTAGAATCTTATCACCGATACCCTCCAAATCATTTAGTTTCTGATAGATATCCGAATCATTTTTACTAAGCAGTTCCATTTGAACTATAAAATTAGCATAGCTACCAAATTCTCTAGCAAGCAATTTAGCATTTTGTTCCCCGATATGCCTTATACCTAGAGCACATATGAATCTTGGCAAACTAACGTTCTTTGATTTTTCTATATTTTTAAAAAGATTCTCTACTGATTTCTTGCCCCACCCGTCCATGTTTTCAAGTTTTGCTAAGCTAGAATCATTTTTTTCTTTTAAAAAAAATATATCGAGTGGATTGCTAATTAACCCCTTATCTATTAAAAACTCAACTTGCTTACGTCCAAGCCCTTCAATATCCATAGCATTTTTCGATACAAAATGACGGATACGTTCATAATTCTGAGCGGGACAATTAAGGCCGTTATCACAGCATATAATAATATCTTCAGGAATGTAATGCAATTTAGAATTGCATGACGGACAAAATAAAGGAGTATCAAACGGCATGGTATCATTAGGGCGTTTATCAAAATCAACTCCTGTGATTTTAGGGATAACGTCACCGGCACGTTGCAGAAATACATAATCCTTGATTCGTACGTCTTTTCGCATGATTTCTTGAAAATTATGCAGCGTTGCTCTACTAACGGTTACCCCACCTATTTCTATAGGTTCAAGCTCGGCTACCGGTGTTAACGTACCGGTTCTACCTACCTGCACCGTAATAGAAAGCAATTTTGTTTGTCCTATTATTGCAGGAAATTTATGGGCGGTAGCAAATCTTGGAGATCTAGCAATAAACCCCATTCTATTTTGCAGTGCAAAATCATTTAGCTTATATACTACCCCATCAATTTCATAAGGTAATTTTTCTCTATTTGTTTTGAGATATTCATAAAAGGTGAAAATTTCTTCTTCGGAATTTGTAAGCTTAGATATTTCATTAACACTAAAGCCAAATTCTTTTAACTTTATAAGTAGTTGCTCTTGTGAAGAAGCAAGATTCTGCTCAGTTACTCCACCTGAATAGACAAAATATTTGAGCGGCCTTTGAGCGGTAATAGAAGCATCAAGCTGACGAAGCGAACCGGCAGCAGCATTACGAGGATTAGCAAATTTATCTCTGCCCTGCTCTTCTTGTTCTTTATTTAGGTTTAAGAAATCTTGTTTTTCAATATAAATTTCCCCGCGTACTTCTAAAAACTCCGGAGCATTATCTATTTTATGAGGGAAATTTTTGATTGTTTTAATATTTGCCGTTATATCTTCACCGACATATCCGTTACCTCTTGTAACTCCCGTTATAAGCAACCCGTTTTTATAAATAGCAGAAAAAGATAAACCGTCCATTTTAGGCTCACAAAAGATAGGATCAAACTCATCAAGACGTAAGAAGATTTTTATACGATCTACAAAATCTCTTACATCTTGCTCATCAAAAACATTACTAAGAGATAGCATAGGTGCTTGATGGGTAACTTTAGCAAATTTATTTGCTATTTTAGCCCCTACTTTTTTGCTAGGACTATTTTCTAAAACTAAATGGGGAAATTTCTGCTCTAGCTTTAGATTGGTATTAAATAGCTGATCATACTCGGCATCTGAAACTAAAGGATTATCTTCTATATAATAAGCATGATTATACGCTGCTATTTTACAGCTGAGCTCTTCTAGTAATTTTTTTGCTTCTTCTTCAGATATTAAATCAATATTTTGCATTAGTAATTTAGGTTTTTTAAGTGACTTTGTTGTATTGATCAAGAAAAGCATCCTATGTCATTCCCGCGTAGCATTGTTGCGTGGATATCGATGATGTCATTCCTGCGAAAGCATGAATCCAGAAAAAATAGTCTTAATATTGACAAAATAAACCTAAAAAAACAAGTTTTTTTGTCGGTTTTACTAGATTCACGCTTTCGCAGGAATGACATCATCGATATCCACGCAACAATGCTACGCGGGAATGACATCGAACAGGTTTTTCTAGGTCATATGATAAAATAAACCATCTTAAGAATCAAAATCAAAATCTTTACCTAGCTTAATATATTCTCTAATACGGCTCATTAGGTTTTGGAAATATGTTAAATTATGCCATGTCATTAGCATAGAGCCGAGTATTTCACCAATTCTAACTAAATGATGCAGATAAGCTTTACTATAGTTTTTACAAGCAGGGCATAGGCAATCATGTTCAAGCGGCTCGTTATCATCGGCGTATTTGCTATTGCGGATATTTACCGTGCCGTATTTAGTAAAAGCCTGACCGTTGCGACCTGAACGTGTTGGGATTACGCAGTCAAACATATCTATACCTCGGCGTACAGCACCGATAATATCAGCAGGCTTACCGACTCCCATTAAATAGCGCGGCTTATTTTGCGGCAGAAAATCGGGAGCATAGTTAAGTACTTTAAACATAAGCTCCTGCCCTTCGCCTACTGCAAGCCCGCCTATAGCATAACCCTCAAAATCGAGTGCTACTAAATCCTTAGCCGATTGCTCACGTAATTCTTCGTAAACACTACCTTGAATAATACCGAATTGTGCATAACCATCTCGTTTAACAAAAGCATTACGTGATCTATTTGCCCATCTAGTCGTAAACTGCATAGAAGTTTTAGCTTCTTCAAAGGTTGCAGGGTAAGGCGTACATTCATCAAAAGCCATAGTGATCGTACTACCGAGCAGATATTGTATTTCGGTAGAACGCTCAGGAGTTAACATATATTTATCGCCGTTAATATGAGAGCTGAAACTTACTCCCTCTTCGGTTATCTTACGTAACTTCGATAACGACATTACCTGAAAACCGCCGGAATCGGTTAATATCGGCTTATCCCAATTCATGAATTTATGCAGGCCACCAAGACGTGCTATACGCTCGGCAGTAGGCTGCAGCATTAAGTGGTAAGTATTTCCGAGTAATATATCGCTACCTGTTTCAGCTACCGATTCAGGCAGCATTGCCTTAATGGTTCCTCTAGTCCCGACCGGCATAAAGGCAGGAGTGCGAATCTCTCCATGCATAGTTGTGATAACACCGCTTCTAGCTTTTTTATTCTGATGATGAATATTAAAAGAAAATTTTGACACTGATATACTCCGAAGTAAAATGAAGAATTGGGATACAAAGTTCAACTTGAAAAAGAGCAAGGAGTCCACAAAGCGAGGAGGCCTTGTTGCGTGAATCGGTAAAACCTACTATGTCACCTAGTTCGCTTGACCACGGTGGCCATAAAAACAATAAAAAATACTAAAATATTAGTATTTTTAACTGGATCCCGTGGTCAAGCCACGGGATGACAGAGGTGAAATTGATCCACGTAATAATGCCCGGCGAGGAGCGTATACTTAAACGTTCAGCACCACAGCTCTTGTAGGATGATGCAACCAATTTTTCAAGTTCAACGAGTATAATCACTTATTTTAAAAAGCAATATCTTAGCATACTATAATTTATCCTGGAATATAAAAATTAAGATTAAAGGTTACAATACTTAAAAAATCATCAAGTATTGAACCACAAAGTTTTAACTCAGTATAAGATTTATTATATATTTCCGTTTTAATCAGTCCAAGTAAATATAAAGTCCCAATTACTGAAAAGAGAACTATACTGTTTGGAGTGTTTAATAATTTATCTTCAATAAAAGCAGTAATGGTTCCTTTAGGCTCGTGTACGATTTGAGCAACTAGCTCTCTTAAAATAGCATGATCAAATGAGCTTTGCTCTAAGATTTTTAATATAGTGAAATTATTTTGCCGACAATATGAATTAAGGAGTTCTCTATGACGCTTACGGTCTTTAGAATTTGAAAATGGTGTTAGAAAGATTATTATTTTTTTAGTGGAAGTCATTTTGATTTGCCCCGTTTAGTTAAACTTAGATTTTTAAGTTCTAACCACCACAAAATATTTCATGGTGGTGATTGTGTTTAAGAAGTCAAGATAATTTGTTTATATTGTTCCTGCCAAGGTCGTTTGTTTTTAACAATATTATTGATAATAATTATTATCTTTCGCATTACAGCAGTAAGAGCTAATTTTTTGGCTTTTCCTTTTTCCACAAGTCTTTTATAAAAAGGTTTAACGGCGGAATTACATCTTACAGAAGTAACAGCTGCCATATATAATGCTGCCCGTACTGTTTTTCTACCACCTTTAGTTTTTGCTTTAAATCGTATTTTCCCACTTTCCTTACAGTGAGATGCTACCCCTACTAAAGAAGCAATTTGTTTACAATTTAAATTACCAAGCTCTGGTAATTCTGTAATTAAGGTTATTGCTATAATAGAACCAATACCTGGGATAGTAATAAGTAAATTATATATTTCTTTGTAACTTTCTAGATTTAAAATAAGATGTAATATAAGCTTTTCTACTTCTTCCTTTTGGCTATTAAGTAAATCAATAACATTATTTATACTATTAATTATTTTTTGATTAGTAACTCTACGTAAGCGATTGCGTTCAGATACTATCATAGTAATTAATTGGTTACGTCTAGATGTAAGTTCTTTTAATTCTTTTTCTATCTCATTCGCTACTTTTCTAGACTCAGGGTTAATTTTTTCTGCAAATAATGCTAACATTTGTGCATCAATAGTATCAGTTTTTGTAAACTTACCTCTCATAGTTCTAAATGCTGATGTAAAATAAGGATTAACTACTGATACCAAATAGCCTGTTTTTTGTAAGGTTTTTGCTGCTTTATATTCAAGTCCACCAGTAGATTCAATTACAATTTTAGCTATATTATAATCCGCTATATATTCAACTAGCTCCTTAATTCCTTTTTGATCATTATCAAAAACTTTATATTTATTCAATGGGTGTAACCAAACGTCTAAAGTATTTTCAGATACATCGATACCTATAAAAATATGCTTTGTCATGTTTTTCTCTCCTGTCCTATGTACGAGCTAAGGTGTTATTCACTTGATCTTAATGGTTGATCGTAAATAACCACTTGCTCTATTGATTGTTCGGAACCAAATGAAGTAAGGAGTAACACACCGGGGCACGG
>NZ_JWSW01000081.1:0-2250 GCF_000828125.2 Rickettsia asembonensis
TTATCTCTCAACACTTCCATTATCATTTTTATCGATTCTACTTGCAGCTCTCAAATATTCAAGCCCTGCTTTTTGTATTAAATTTAATTTAAATAAAAATTCTGCTACAGATTGAAGATCTTTTTCTAAAGATACATAATGTGCTTTCGTTTCTCTTTTATTTTTTAAAATACTAAAAATTTCATGCAGAATATTATTACTCTCCTCAATATCGGCTATACTTAAACTTATCAACTTCTAGGGCTTTAATATATTCTCTTATCGCTTTAAACCAGTCTAATTCCGATTTACTATTTTCATAGATCATACCTAAATAATAATGAGCATTGGCTTTTATCTCATTTATAGCTATAACAACAAATTCAACTTGAGGTTCCGTAAGTTTATCAAGCCATTCTAAAGCTTCGGTATAATACTCTGTTGTTCCGTTATTTTTTAATTTTATATCTAATATAGCTTGATCTAATAAATTCTCTTCAATTAAGATTTTTTTTGCTTCGTCAACTGCCTCTGTCAGTGGCTGCCACTTTTGCGATTGCGGATAAAGTTTTTTACAAAAAGATAAAGCTTTCCATTGCTGATTTAAGAAATATACATAATTACCTAATATTTCTTGGAAATGAGTTTTAGCACTTATATTTTTCGACTCATAAAACTTTCTTATAATTTCTAAAAATGAAGCAACCATGTTTAGGTGATCATCAGAATATTTAATATATATTTCATTAAGCTCTTCTATTTCTTTTAAAGCAGGAAAAAACTTTCTTCAGTTTTTTGTGCCGGTGATTTATTTAATATTTTTTTTGGCAAATAAGGTTGAATTAATGAATAATTGTTTGAGAACGTGTCTGAATCTAATTCTTGATGTAAATTAAGATTATCAGAAGAAATAAATGGGCTTATTATATTATGTTTATTGACTTGAAAGAAATTTATAATAATTTTACCTATAGTTAAAATATTCTCCTTGACTTGATTAGATAAAACTTGTGATAAAATTGGCTTCTGTGTTTCTGATTTTTGCGGTTTTATATATATTTCTTTTATTGTAGCCCATTTACTTTGGTTTGAGTCCTTGACTTGATTTAGGTCCTTGGCTTGACTTAAGTCCTTAATATTAAGCGTATCTGAAAAAGGTTTTACACATAGGTGATTGTGTTTAAGAAGTCAAGATAATTTGTTTATATTGTTCCTGCCAAGGTCGTTTGTTTTTAACAATATTATTGATAATAATTATTATCTTTCGCATTACAGCAGTAAGAGCTAATTTTTTGGCTTTTCCTTTTTCCACAAGTCTTTTATAAAAAGGTTTAACGGCGGAATTACATCTTACAGAAGTAACAGCTGCCATATATAATGCTGCCCGTACTGTTTTTCTACCACCTTTAGTTTTTGCTTTAAATCGTATTTTCCCACTTTCCTTACAGTGAGATGCTACCCCTACTAAAGAAGCAATTTGTTTACAATTTAAATTACCAAGCTCTGGTAATTCTGTAATTAAGGTTATTGCTATAATAGAACCAATACCTGGGATAGTAATAAGTAAATTATATATTTCTTTGTAACTTTCTAGATTTAAAATAAGATGTAATATAAGCTTTTCTACTTCTTCCTTTTGGCTATTAAGTAAATCAATAACATTATTTATACTATTAATTATTTTTTGATTAGTAACTCTACGTAAGCGATTGCGTTCAGATACTATCATAGTAATTAATTGGTTACGTCTAGATGTAAGTTCTTTTAATTCTTTTTCTATCTCATTCGCTACTTTTCTAGACTCAGGGTTAATTTTTTCTGCAAATAATGCTAACATTTGTGCATCAATAGTATCAGTTTTTGTAAACTTACCTCTCATAGTTCTAAATGCTGATGTAAAATAAGGATTAACTACTGATACCAAATAGCCTGTTTTTTGTAAGGTTTTTGCTGCTTTATATTCAAGTCCACCAGTAGATTCAATTACAATTTTAGCTATATTATAATCCGCTATATATTCAACTAGCTCCTTAATTCCTTTTTGATCATTATCAAAAACTTTATATTTATTCAATGGGTGTAACCAAACGTCTAAAGTATTTTCAGATACATCGATACCTATAAAAATATGCTTTGTCATGTTTTTCTCTCCTGTCCTATGTACGAGCTAAGGTGTTATTCACTTGATCTTAATGGTTGATCGTAAATAACCACTTGCTCTATTGATTGTTCGGAACCAAATGAAGTAAGGAGTAACACACCGGGGCACGG
>NZ_JWSW01000082.1:0-6322 GCF_000828125.2 Rickettsia asembonensis
ATAATACTAGTATTTATTGAGGACGTCATTGGTATGTTACAAGAATTAACATTAGAAGAAAAGCAATTGTTATCAATTAATAAATTAATAACGGATATTGCATGTGATTATGATAATCAGTGGATAAAACGAAAAAGATCGATAGATAGTAAATTTTTAATTAGCTTTATCTTTCAGATTATACTAGATACAAACAAGGGGTATAGTATATCCCTACTAAGGTTATGGGAGCATTATAGCAACAAGGATATTCAAACCCCGCAACAGAAAATCTTTGCACCATCTTCAGTTTGTGAAGCAAGGCAAAAGTTATCAGAACAGATATTTATAGATCTCAATAAAAAGCTAATTTCTGAGTTTAATTATCAAAAACAGAAGGTAGCACATCAGCTGGCACATAGAGTTTTTGCAGTAGATGGTTCTAGAGTGAATTTACCAAAAGAATTAAAGGAACTTGGATATAAAACATGCAATAAAAATTCTTATTATCCTCAGGGATTAATGAGTTGCATTTACAATATAGACGCACAAATTGTCTATGATTTTTGTTTAAGCAAAAATTTAAATGAGAGGTTATGTGTTCCCAATCATCTGTCAGTTTTACAAAAAGGAGATATAGTAATATTTGATAGGGGTTATTTTAGTTATCTCCTATTATACCAATGTATGAAAAAAGATATTGTTCCTGTTTTTAGAGTTTCAATTCATTTAGGAAACAAAGCATTACTAGATTTTGTGTCCAGTGTGGAACCTGATTCGGTGATAGAATATGTACCTTCATCAACAGTAAAAAAGCAAATAGAAAAACAAGGTCTAAATATAGAATGTAAGCCTATAATGTTACGTTTGGTTAAGCACGAGATCGATTATAAATTATATCTTTATGCTACAACTTTAATAGACAGTAAATATAGTAGGAAGATATTTGCAGAGCTATATGCCAAAAGATGGGAGATAGAAGAATTATACAAGATATCAAAGTGTTTAGTTGATGTTGAAGCTTTTCACTCTAAAACTGAAAGAGGAGTCAAGCAGGAAACCTATGCACATTTTGTATTAATAAATCTAGCAAGATTGTTTGAATTAGCTGCTAAGGCAAAATACGATAAAAACTCAGGTAACACCAAATTTAATTTTAAAAATTGCTTAAATGTTATTGAGCAAAGCATACAAACGATTATTTATAAATCTGAGTTATTTTGTACGCACATTATATTAAAGGCTACTTATCAGATTTCACAGATAAAGCAAAAGATAAGACCAATGCGAAAATACCTGAGAATATCTCATAAACCTTTCAATAGGTGGGTCTTAAATCGCAGTCCTTTTAGGACTTAGTGCACTAACCGAATGCCATTGAATAGGGCATGTAGGGGTAAATCATCCAGTTATTATGAATCATGAAGTAATTATAAACAGTAATGTTTTAAGCTTTACTAGCCCTTTTGAAATAGTAGAAAACAAATGACAAATTCTATCAGAATAGGTACAAGAAAAAGTCCACTTGCTTTAATACAAACTAATTTAGTTATTCAGCAAATCAAACAATTTTTTCCTGATATTAATTGTGAAATAGTACCCATTATTACTAGCGGTGATTTAATCCAAAATAAACCATTATACGATATAGGAGGTAAAGCTTTATTTTTAAAGGAAATAGAGCAAGCTTTACTTGATAAAAAAATTGACTTAGCCGTTCATTCTTTAAAAGACGTACCCGGTAGAATACCCGAAGAGCTAGTAATAGCTGCTGTTTTAGAGCGTGAAGACCCCAGAGATGTTTTTGTATGTTTAAATTATAAATCCATAGAAGAGTTGCCGCAAAATGCCGTAATAGGTAGCTCGGCAGTACGAAGAAAAGCATTTATCCAAAAAATAAGACCGGATTTAAAGGTAACGGTTTTTAGGGGAAATGTTGATTCAAGAATAAAAAAGCTAATGAAGGCAGAAGTTGATGCAACGATTCTAGCATATGCAGGGCTGAAAAGGCTCAGGGCGTTTAACCAGGAATATTGCCATTTGATAGAGTATTCGCAGATGTTGCCGTGTATAGGGCAGGGAGTCATTGCAGTTGAAATACGACAAAATGATTATGCTATGCTTGAGATATGTAACCAAATTAATCATATTCCTACCTTTGAACTAATAAAACCCGAAAGAGCTTTTTTAGAATATCTAGATGCTAATTGCCGTACACCGATTGCTGCTTATTCAAAATATCTAGATGCGGATAATATACAAACCGATTTCATGCTCGGTAATCTCGCCGGCAGTAAAATAACTTTCCATACTGAAACTACAAATACAAAAACCTTAAAAGAATCAGTCATAAAAGCCGCTAAGATGATGTTGGAGCAACTAGATTGATTAGTATTTTTATTCAATAAACTAATAATTGTAATAAATAGAATTTAGTGATATATAATTTTATTATTAAAAAAGATAATTGGTATGTAAATCTTATGTATCTTAAATTTTTACTTTTTGCTTTATTATTAATTTTTCCACTGATAAGTAAAGCCAAAGCATATGATATAAGTGATACTTTTATAGAGTATTATAAACAGGGTGCAAAGTACTATTATGCTGGTCAATATGATTTAGCACTAAAATCGTATAATAAAGCTATAAAATTAAATCCTAACTTTGCACAATCATATGCAGAAAAAGGTTTAACTTTAAGTAATTTAAAGCAATTTGATTAGCTACCGAAAGCTTTAGTAAAGCTATAAAATTAGAACCCAAAGATTCAGGTTTATATCTCTTTAAAGGTTTAGGTTTATTAAATTAGCACTCGAATCCTGTAATAAAGCAAAAGAAATAAAAATTAACGATAGCACTTTATATAAATGTAAATATACAGCTTTAAATATATTAAAAAAATGTACTTTAGCACTTGAAGCTTGCGATCAAGCTATTGAATTAAACTCCAATGATTCATATGCATACTATATTAAAGGTTCAATTTACAATAATTTAAGAAAGACTGATTTAGCTTTAGAAGCTTATAACAAAGCTATAGAGAGAAACCTTAGCAATTGGGAGTTTTATTTTAGTCAAAGTATAGCATTAAATAGGCTTGAAAGATATGAACTAGCACTTGAAGCAGCTGATAACGCTATTAAATTAAATAATACTAATGCTGACTTATTTGTTTTTCAAGGTATGATTTTAAATAACCTGAAGAGATATAGCTTAGCATTAGAAAGCTTTGATAAGGCTATAGAATTAGCACCTAACGAGGCAAATGCTTACGCAGATAAAGCAATAGTTTTATCACACTATATTAAAAAATCAAAAAACGAAAGAATTTTTACTAAAAAAGTTAGGTAAATAACTAACATAAGATATTTAATACTGGCGGATAGGGTGGGATTCGAACCCACGGTACGGTTGCCCGTACGCCAGTTTTCAAGACTAGTGCCTTAAACCGCTCGGCCACCTATCCAAGAAGATTCATACCAAATAATCTTATATATTTCAAGGGAAATCTTGAAATATATAAATTTAAATTACAAATCCGAATTGCTCTTTAACTTCGTTAACCGTTTCAGAAGCTCTAATTCTTGCTTTTTCTGCTCCTTTGTGCAGTATTTTTAATAAATATTCTTTATCATTCATTAATTCTAAATATTTATCACGTATCGGTTGTAGATTTGTAATAATAATTTCTGCTAAATCCTCTTTAAATTTTGCAAAACCTTGGTTCTGATAATTATTGATTATTTTTTCTAAACTTTCTTCGGATAAACTTCTATAAATATCTAATAAATTACTAATTTCCGGTCTTGTTTCTTTATCATAGCTGACAAAGCTTAAATGATCGGTTTTGGCTTTTTTTATTTTTTGATGAATAAGATCGTTATCGTCTTTTAAATTGATACGGGAAAAATCCGAAATATCAGATTTACTCATTTTCTTTAATCCATCCCGTAAGCTCATGATTCTTGTACCTGTTTCACTAATTAAAACCTCAGGAACTTTTAGAATTTCTTTATCAAATCTCCTATTTATTACCCCTGCAATATCTCTTGTTAGCTCTAAATGCTGTTTTTGGTCTTCACCTACCGGTACTATATCGGCTTTATATATCAATATATCCGCTGCCATAAGTACCGGATAAGAAAATAATCCAAGGCAAGCTTTTTCTTGATCACTGCCTGCTTTATCTTTAAATTGTGTCATTCGCTTTAACCATCCAAGCGGTGTAACACAGTTTAGTAGCCAAGCAAGTTCTGCATGCTCTTTTACCATACTCTGGGCAAAAATCGTTACTTTGTCGGGGTTAAGCCCTGCTGCTAAATAAACGGCAAGAACCCCCATAATTGAATTATTAAGTTCTGAAGGCTTAATATCAACCGTGATAGCATGCAAATCCGCTAAGAAGAAAAAACAATTATATTCTTCCTGCATTTTAACCCAGTTTCTAATTGAACCTAAATAGTTACCGAGGTGTAAAGAACCGGTTGCTTGCACACCGGAAAGAACAGTTTTTTTCATTTAATACCTTATTTATTTTACTCGTTGTAAAATTATGTTATAAATACCATTTTAATTAATAATTATTTAATAATTATGCTTTGGCGTTTAAGAATTTTATCATTTTACGGATTATTATCGTTATTTACATTTATTTTTTTTCTTATATGTTACATACCCGTAACATTTTTCAATGTCAACTATCAAATAAGATATAGAATCGCCATTATTTTTTCTTATGCTTTTGTGTGGCTTGCAAAAATTTGTTGCGGTCTTAAATATGAAGTAGAGGGGCTTGAGAAATTACCGAAAACAATCTCAATAGTCGTGTCTAATCACCAATCCTTTTGGGATCAAATGTTTATGCAACTGATTATTCCTAAACATTCTTGGGTATTAAAGCGTGAATTATTTAATATACCCTTGCTTGGTTGGGGGCTTCGGATGGTTAAGCCTATTGCGGTTGATCGTGGTACTAATAGCTCGGTTGCTCAGATTTTAAGAGAAGGTCAGGAAAAAATAAAAGAAGGATTATGGTTGATAATATTTCCGGAATCAACCAAAGTCCCACCTGATAGAACAGTGAAATTTAAGCCAAGTGCCGTAAAGCTTGCTTCAATTACTAAAGTTCCAATTGTAATGATGGCTCATAATGCCGGTTTATTTTGGCCTAGAGGATTTTGGTTTAAGCAGCCGGGGACTATAAAGGTAAAGATTATAGGTGTAATAGAAAAAGAAGAAATAGAACAAACAGACGTACGTATACTTAATGACAAGGTTGAGCAAATTATTAACAGTGAAAAGCAAAAATTATTAAATTAATATTAGGTTTTAAAAATAATTAGTATTATCATAAAATTACAACCTAGTTCTTATGGAGGTATTTATGGTAAGTACAGCACCGTTAAAATTAATTGCAGTTATCGATAGTAAACAAATGATGCTTTACGACGCTCAAGGGATTAAAATTACTAATAATAAACCTTTAAAATTAGCTTTGGACTTGGAAGAACATCACCACCATAGAGAAAAAAGACAAAGCCTTTATCAAAATAAATCTACACCGGGTTCGTTATTTGAGCCGCATACTTCGCTAAAAGATATAGAACATAAAGAAGCAGCAAGGAGCGTTATTAAACATTTAGAAAAAGTAACGGCTACTGATCAAGCTAAATATAAGGAATTGATTATTGTAGCAGAACCGCAAATGCTTGGATATGTTAGACAAGAGCTTAAAAACGGTCTAAAAAAGATGATTACTAAAGAAATCGCTAAGGATTTAGTGCAACATAGTGCAGATGCAGTTGAGAGAGCAGTATTTTCTTAGGTCATCTTTATATGTCATTCTCGCCTATGAGTATGGGTGTCAATTCTAGAAATAATGTCATTCCCGCGTAGGCAGGAATCTAGTGTAAAGCGAGATAAATCGAGCTTTTCAAAAAATCTTGATTCAAAGATTTTTTACTTTACAAATTAAGCTTTAAAAAGGCTTTAAAGTACTGGATTCCCGCTTTCGCGGGAATGACATACAGCCATGCAATAACACCTATGCCCGCTCGCAATGACGATCATTTAGCGATGTCGTCTAAAAATTTTTTAAATTATAGCTTTCAAATTTACTGATATATCTGACACGTTTATTATCTTGTGAAAATACTCTTTCAAAAGGTGCTCTAATTTTTGTATAATATTTATCAAGGTCAAAATTCTTATCTTGCATGTTATTTCTCTTTACAGCACAAAGATGCACTCCTTTCCTAGTGGCTGCATCTTTGACAGGCTTTGTACAATCACAAAGATATGCTTTATCTACATATGTAGCACCGGAGTGTGGCATAACATA
>NZ_JWSW01000083.1:0-7900 GCF_000828125.2 Rickettsia asembonensis
ATAATACTAGTATTTATTGAGGACGTCATTGGTATGTTACAAGAATTAACATTAGAAGAAAAGCAATTGTTATCAATTAATAAATTAATAACGGATATTGCATGTGATTATGATAATCAGTGGATAAAACGAAAAAGATCGATAGATAGTAAATTTTTAATTAGCTTTATCTTTCAGATTATACTAGATACAAACAAGGGGTATAGTATATCCCTACTAAGGTTATGGGAGCATTATAGCAACAAGGATATTCAAACCCCGCAACAGAAAATCTTTGCACCATCTTCAGTTTGTGAAGCAAGGCAAAAGTTATCAGAACAGATATTTATAGATCTCAATAAAAAGCTAATTTCTGAGTTTAATTATCAAAAACAGAAGGTAGCACATCAGCTGGCACATAGAGTTTTTGCAGTAGATGGTTCTAGAGTGAATTTACCAAAAGAATTAAAGGAACTTGGATATAAAACATGCAATAAAAATTCTTATTATCCTCAGGGATTAATGAGTTGCATTTACAATATAGACGCACAAATTGTCTATGATTTTTGTTTAAGCAAAAATTTAAATGAGAGGTTATGTGTTCCCAATCATCTGTCAGTTTTACAAAAAGGAGATATAGTAATATTTGATAGGGGTTATTTTAGTTATCTCCTATTATACCAATGTATGAAAAAAGATATTGTTCCTGTTTTTAGAGTTTCAATTCATTTAGGAAACAAAGCATTACTAGATTTTGTGTCCAGTGTGGAACCTGATTCGGTGATAGAATATGTACCTTCATCAACAGTAAAAAAGCAAATAGAAAAACAAGGTCTAAATATAGAATGTAAGCCTATAATGTTACGTTTGGTTAAGCACGAGATCGATTATAAATTATATCTTTATGCTACAACTTTAATAGACAGTAAATATAGTAGGAAGATATTTGCAGAGCTATATGCCAAAAGATGGGAGATAGAAGAATTATACAAGATATCAAAGTGTTTAGTTGATGTTGAAGCTTTTCACTCTAAAACTGAAAGAGGAGTCAAGCAGGAAACCTATGCACATTTTGTATTAATAAATCTAGCAAGATTGTTTGAATTAGCTGCTAAGGCAAAATACGATAAAAACTCAGGTAACACCAAATTTAATTTTAAAAATTGCTTAAATGTTATTGAGCAAAGCATACAAACGATTATTTATAAATCTGAGTTATTTTGTACGCACATTATATTAAAGGCTACTTATCAGATTTCACAGATAAAGCAAAAGATAAGACCAATGCGAAAATACCTGAGAATATCTCATAAACCTTTCAATAGGTGGGTCTTAAATCGCAGTCCTTTTAGGACTTAGTGCACTAACCGAATGCCATTATTTTCTTTCAACAAATCAACTAATTTTTGTATTTCAGTATCATTAAGATATTGATTTGCTACTTCAGGAGAATACAAAGTTATAGCTGCTCCTACAGCTTGTAAATGTAGGTCTTGCCTTTTGATTAGAGAAGGCTCTTTTAAAGCAAGCGTTACTTTTTCCTCTAGTTTTCTTATTATTCCTGCTGCACTATCAACTTGATATTCAAAAGCACTTTTAAGTTTCTCTTGTGGTCTATCAGGTATTAGTTCGTTAGCCATATCACTTCCTCTATTAATTATTATTAATTAAATTAGATAATAATTAGTTAAAGTATGCAAACCATTTTAAAATTTATGAATGAAAATTAATTAAAACTTATAAAAAGAATTGTATTTTTTCATAGAAGAGGTCCTGATCGTAATTTCATTAGGGATTTCGGTTATGAACCTTGAAGGGTAAGAACGGACTATTTCATAAAATATTTTTCGGCTTTCGGCGTGGGTAATATAGAGGTCTTTTTTGGCTCTCGTAATGCCGACATAAGCAATGCGGCGCTCTTCTTCTAAGCCTTTTTCGCCGTCTTCGTCTAAAGATCTTTGAGACGGAAATACCCCCTCTTCCCAGCCCGGTAAAAACACCACGTCAAACTCAAGCCCTTTAGCTGCGTGCAGGGTCATTATAGTAACAGAACCACCGTAATTAGTTTCAAGCACTTCGTTTTCCATAACTAAACTTGAATGTTCGATAAAATCATGAACATCGTTAAATTCGGCAATAGCTCTAAGCATTTCGTTAATATTTTCGATTCTACCGAATGCTTCTTCGGTCTTTTCTTCTTGAAGCATTTCAAGATAACCGGAATCATCAAGTATTGCTTTAACTACGTTTATTGGAGCATCTATACTAAATCTTTCGTGCCAATTATCAATTTTAGTAACCAAATCTTTTAGAGTTTCATATGGTTTTGTTTTAATCTCGCCCATTTCCAACATTTCTTTAATGGCTGCGAAATTAGAAATATTTTGCTCAAGTGCATAGACCCTAATTTTATTTAAGCTAGCTGCACCTATTGCCCTTTTCGGCACATTTATAATACGCTCAAGTGCTAGATTGTCATTTTGATTTAAAGATATACGGATATAAGCAAGCACGTCTCTTATTTCCATACGTTCATAGAACCGCAAACCTCCTATAATTTTATAAGGCATAGCACTATTTATAAACGCTTCCTCAAAACTTCTTGTTTGAAATCCGGCTCGTACTAATATTGCAATATTGCCGGCATTATATCGGTCTTCTCTCACTAATTTATCTATTTCGCTGGCTATATATCTTGCTTCTTCTTTATCACTCCAACAAGAGATAATTTTTATCTTTTCACCGCTTTCCCTATCCGTCCATAACGTTTTACCGTGACGGTTTTTATTATTATTAATAACATTGGAAGCAGCAGCAAGTATCGGCAAAGTTGATCTATAATTCTGCTCTAATTTAATAATCGTTGCACCTGCAAAATCTTTTTCAAAGCGTAATATATTACCAACTTCCGCTCCTCGCCAACCATAGATAGATTGATCATCATCCCCTACACAGCAAATATTTTTATATAAACTTGCGAGCATTCTTGCCCATAAATACTGGACAACGTTAGTGTCTTGATATTCATCGATTAAAATATATCGATATTTTTCCTGGTAATATCTTAGTATTTCAGGATTTTTAATAAAAAGCTCATTATTATAAAGTAGCAAATCTCCAAAATCTAAAACATTAGAAATAAGTAAATTTTTCTGATATTCTTCATATACAAGTTTTGCCACCCTCTGCAACGGTAAATTAGTATCTGATGCTGATAGTTTACTTGGTAATAATCCTTGATCTTTCCATCTCGAAATTATGATATGTATTAATTTAGGAGCATATTTTTTAGTATCGATATCTTTTAGTTTTACTATATCTTTAACTAGTTTTAATTGATCATCATGACTAATAATAGTAAATCTATTATTTAAACCAAGATTTAAATGCTCAATTTGGTCACGTAATATCCTAGCTGCCATTGAGTGGAAAGTGCCTATATTAAGACCGTAGCAATTAATTAGACTGTTAACTCTTTCCGCCATTTCTTTAGCAGCTTTATTAGTAAAAGTAACGGCTAGAATATTTTGAGGTGAGGCTAAATTTTGGTGAATAATATTAGCTATTCTTGAGGTAAGTACTTTTGTTTTACCTGTCCCTGCACCTGCAAGCAATAAAAGCGGTCCTTCAGTATGAAGAACTGCTTTTTGCTGTTGTGGATTTAATGTATGTATGAAATCTTGATTTTGCATTTGTTTTTAAAAGTGTTATTATATCATTCCTGCGAAGCATTGTTGCGTGTATATCAAAACCGTCATTGCGAGGAGCGAAGCGACGCGGCAATCCAGAAAATAATTAAAAAAATTCTGTAAATCAGAATTTTTTACTGGATTGCTTCGTCGAATTACTACGTAATTCTTCTTGCAATGACGGAAAACAGGAATGACATAAGCATTATCTAATTCTTTTCAGATTTTTAATAATATAAGAAATAGTAATTATCGGGCTACAAATAATTATTTTAAATAACCTAAAATAAGAGCTTAAATTTCTATCTTCAATAAACCAATTATATAAATCATTTATAGGTTTAATCTCAGCAGGAATAATATATTTATCTTTGAATAATTCTTTTAAAGCTCTTTTGGCCTGTTTTGCTTCTACTTTACGCTCTATTGTTAAGCTTTGATCATGTACTCGGTAGAAATATAAAGATTCCGGTATATGAGTAAATTTCGTAACAAGTCCAAAACGAAGCCAATATTCATAATCATCCACCAACTGCATATTTTCATTATATTCCCCTATTTGTCTTGCTAAATCGGCTCTATATAAGAAACATGCACCGACACAATCTCTAATTGGTAAAAACTCAGGCGGTTCTTGATAAAGTCTTGCACCTATACTACCTTGCTCATCGATTAAAGTATAATCAGTATATACAAGCCCTATCTCAGGTGAATTATCAAGTGTCTTAACCATTTTTTCTAAAGCATTTTCATGGAAAAGATTATCATCTGAAGTCCAAGTAAAATACTCCCCCTTGGCCTCTTTAAAAGCAACATTCAAACTTGCCGGTAATTTTTTATTGGTCTCGTTTACTATTACCTTAATACGTGAATCCTGCTCTGCATATTTCCTAGCTACTATAACGCTAATATCTTTTGAGCAATCATCAATAATAATAAGCTCAAAGTCTTTAAAGCTTTGATTAAGGCAACTCTCAATAGCAAAAGGTAATAACTTCTCCCTATTATAAACCGGTAAAACTATTGAGATTTTTAGAGTGTTAGTACGCATCTACCCCTAGAATATCAAGTTTTTCTATATATTGAATTACGGTTTCTTGTAATTCGTCGGAATAATAATTATGCTCAAAGTTTGATAATGTATTACATAAAGCATTATTAAGCTCTTGAGGTATTATAATTTCAATCTTATTAAATTGTTCAATTAGTCGTACTATAGGAGCAAAATATTCAATTGAAAGCGGTATCTCTTTATCTAACAATTCAGCAAGATTATTAGATGTTATGTGTAAGTGGTGATTTACTTTTTCTTTACCTATTATTAAACAAAGCGGTTCATAATTATCAAGTATAAGGCTAATTTCTTCAATTTTTCTTTCAATATCATTTATAGGAACAGGCATAATTTTTATTCATAATTATTATTTCATTGTCATACCGTGGTCAAGCTGGCGTTGTTGCATGGTTCGCAAAACCTACTCAATGTCATTCCTGCGAAAGCAGGAATCCAACATAAAGCGAGCTTTTAATTTCAAAAGCTTGCTGTATTTATACTTTTTTTTCTAGATTCCCGCTTTCGCGGGGATGACATAAACGAGCCACGCAACAATACCTCGCAGTAATGACATAAAAGAAACCATGCGGGCATTCTTAATTCTATAAATTTATATATTTCGTATTTAGATATTCAAATATCCCTTCAAATGAGCCTTCAACTCCAAAGCCTGAAGCTTTACGCCCTGCAAAAGGTGCTTTTGCATTTCCGGGCAATGGGTTATTAATTGAAACCATACCAAAATCAAGCCTAGTTGCTATCATTTGTGCCACAGATATATTATTTGAATATACATATCCTTGCAAGCCGTATTCGGTATTATTTGCACGTTCTATTACTTCATCCAAATCTTTAAATTTATAGCACGCAACCACCGGACCGAATATTTCTGTTCTAAAGATATCCATATTATCCAAACAGTCAATAATAATAGTAGGCTCAATAAAATTATCAACAGCTTTACCGCCGCAAATTAATTTAGCTCCTTTATTTTGTGCATCAGCGAGTAGCTTTTGTATTTTTTCTATGGCAGCAGAGTTAATTAACGGACCTATATCTGATGCTTTATCAAATCCGTCACCAGATTTAAGCTTAGTAAATTTAGCCTTTAGAATTTCTATAAATTTTTCATATATAGATTCTTCTATAAATATCCTATTGGGTGAAGTACAAGACTGCCCGCTATTTCTAGTTTTAGCGATTACTAAATCACTTGCTACTTTCTCTAAATTATTATCTGCCGTTATAATGAAAGGAGCATTGCCGCCAAGTTCCAAAGATAAACGTTTTAGAGTATTTGCGGCATTTTGATATAGAATTTTACCGACATTTGTAGAACCGGTAAATGATAATTTCCGAAGCCTAAAATCTTCGCAAGAAGCCTTACCTATAATATCTGAACTACCTGTAATCACGTTAAATACTCCGGCGGGCAAACCGGCATCGCTTGCAAATTTCGCAAGTATTAAAGCTGATAGAGGTGTAAGACTTGACGGTTTTAATATAACGCTACAACCCGCAGCTATTGCAGGCACTACCTTACGAGTAATCATTGCATTTGGAAAATTCCAAGGAGTTATAGCTGCAGACGGTCCAACCGGCTCATATTGCGTAACAATTTTATGAGCTTTACTACTGCCCGGTTTAATGGTCCCGTGAATATTATGTACAACATATGTATACCAATCAATAAAAGATGCTCCGTATAGAATTTCTTTTTTAGATTCAGAGAGTACCTTACCCTGCTCTAGAGTTAATATATGACTTAGCTCATCAATATTTTCGATTACTAAATTATACCATTTTCTAAGAATCGCTATTCTTTCTTCAAATGAACTTTGTGACCATGAAGAAAAAGTTTGCACCGTATTATTAATTGCTGAATTAATCTCAGATAATCCTAAATTCGGAACTGTAGCAATTTCTTTTAAGGTCGAAGGATTAATAACGGATATTTGCTTCCCAAACTCTATAAATTCACCGTTTATATAATTCTTTCCCGTAATATTTTTAAGTAAGCTCATAAATTTCCTATTGATATTATTGTGCGGATACTAAAATCGTCATTGCAAGCGAACACAAGCGTTGCCTGCGTGGATACCACTCCGTCATTGCGAGAAGAAACTGCAAGTTTCGACGAAGCAATCCAGTAAAAAAATTCTGTAAATCAGAATTTTTTTAATTATTTTTCTAGATTGCCACGTCGCTTCGCTCCAGCCTTGTTGCATGGATCAAAAAACCTATTAGATGTCACTCCCGCGTAGGCGGGAATCCAGCATAAAACGAGATAAATCAAGCTTTTAATTTCAAAAATTTACCGTATTTATACTTTTTTTCTGGATTCCCGCCTACGCGGGAGTGACATCTAGTAGGTTTTTTGATCCATGCAACAAGGCTCTTCACTCCTCGCAATGACGATTCGAGCTATACAACAATGCTGCACAGAAATGACATATAGTACTTTTCTAATCTTAAAATTATCTGCTAATACTAGCAAGAGAAATATAATAATTAAGCTACTTCATCGTAACAACTTTTTACTACGCCAGCAATATTTGTATCAAACTCCTCTACTCCAATCGTGAATTGTTGACCGTCTTTAGAGAACGTAATTTCTTTATCGGTATCTACTTTATCTCCAATAAAAACATCACCTTCTTGTACTCATGTTATCAAATTTAATTGTTCTCCTAATATTTTGTTCTCCTAATATTTTCCAAATAACCACCTTTTGCTCAATATTGTCAATATATTGTTCAAGCTGTTTCATACCACTCGGATCTCTTAAACTAATATGAGTAAATCCTCCATGCATTGCAATTTCTTCAAAAAATTCTTTATTGTAGTTCTCACCAAATCCTACCGCATACATATAAACTGAGGGTTTTGTATTACAGAGATTGCAGAATCTATAACCTATTGTTGTGTTGTATTACAGTCAGTTCCTTCGTTCTTTCCATCAGTAAATACTATAATAGTAGAATGTATATCTATTTTTTCTTTCAATAATTCTAAAGCATCTTTGACGGTACCATATAATCTTGTATATCCATCAGCATTTAACGTTTCTACATATTCCTTAATATCTTCAAGAGATTTTTCCTTATCAGAAAAAGATTTTATGCTAGATTGATCATTAAATGAAACTATATTAATTTTCCAATTAGGGGAGTGTTGA
>NZ_JWSW01000084.1:0-5825 GCF_000828125.2 Rickettsia asembonensis
ATAATACTAGTATTTATTGAGGACGTCATTGGTATGTTACAAGAATTAACATTAGAAGAAAAGCAATTGTTATCAATTAATAAATTAATAACGGATATTGCATGTGATTATGATAATCAGTGGATAAAACGAAAAAGATCGATAGATAGTAAATTTTTAATTAGCTTTATCTTTCAGATTATACTAGATACAAACAAGGGGTATAGTATATCCCTACTAAGGTTATGGGAGCATTATAGCAACAAGGATATTCAAACCCCGCAACAGAAAATCTTTGCACCATCTTCAGTTTGTGAAGCAAGGCAAAAGTTATCAGAACAGATATTTATAGATCTCAATAAAAAGCTAATTTCTGAGTTTAATTATCAAAAACAGAAGGTAGCACATCAGCTGGCACATAGAGTTTTTGCAGTAGATGGTTCTAGAGTGAATTTACCAAAAGAATTAAAGGAACTTGGATATAAAACATGCAATAAAAATTCTTATTATCCTCAGGGATTAATGAGTTGCATTTACAATATAGACGCACAAATTGTCTATGATTTTTGTTTAAGCAAAAATTTAAATGAGAGGTTATGTGTTCCCAATCATCTGTCAGTTTTACAAAAAGGAGATATAGTAATATTTGATAGGGGTTATTTTAGTTATCTCCTATTATACCAATGTATGAAAAAAGATATTGTTCCTGTTTTTAGAGTTTCAATTCATTTAGGAAACAAAGCATTACTAGATTTTGTGTCCAGTGTGGAACCTGATTCGGTGATAGAATATGTACCTTCATCAACAGTAAAAAAGCAAATAGAAAAACAAGGTCTAAATATAGAATGTAAGCCTATAATGTTACGTTTGGTTAAGCACGAGATCGATTATAAATTATATCTTTATGCTACAACTTTAATAGACAGTAAATATAGTAGGAAGATATTTGCAGAGCTATATGCCAAAAGATGGGAGATAGAAGAATTATACAAGATATCAAAGTGTTTAGTTGATGTTGAAGCTTTTCACTCTAAAACTGAAAGAGGAGTCAAGCAGGAAACCTATGCACATTTTGTATTAATAAATCTAGCAAGATTGTTTGAATTAGCTGCTAAGGCAAAATACGATAAAAACTCAGGTAACACCAAATTTAATTTTAAAAATTGCTTAAATGTTATTGAGCAAAGCATACAAACGATTATTTATAAATCTGAGTTATTTTGTACGCACATTATATTAAAGGCTACTTATCAGATTTCACAGATAAAGCAAAAGATAAGACCAATGCGAAAATACCTGAGAATATCTCATAAACCTTTCAATAGGTGGGTCTTAAATCGCAGTCCTTTTAGGACTTAGTGCACTAACCGAATGCCATTGAGTACTACTATAGGTATAGCAGTAATGGCAGAAGTAAATCCAAGTTTAGCAAAAGAAGCATTTATAATATTGAGAAATCTACTTAGTAATTTAAACAACTATCATGAGAATATTATGCATGCAGCCGGTACGAGTTTAGTTGAATTAATAGAGTTAATCCCCTTTGATAAAACACGCTACAAGCAGGTGCATGAACTACTTAAAATAATTAAATTAACTTGGCATAAAGACTTTCATCACCTAAATTACTTGCGGAAACAGATGATCCGCTAGCAGAGCAGTATAAAACGCATAAACCTTTATTCCTGAATAAAGGTTTAGCTCTTAAAATAGCGGCAAGTGATATTAATTACATAAGTAGTATTACAAATGAAAATACCAAACTTTCCACTGAAAAATATCTTTTATCTTATGCAGGTGATAATAAAGATAAGTTCGTAATGTTGTTAGAAAAAAGAAGTATTTTCGGTGATCATCTAATATATAAATTTGGTGAGGATAATTTAAAGAAAATAGCCACTATTTATCCAGCAGAAATTAACAAAGAACTAAGAGGACAACTATTTAACGAATTAGAATCCAAAGAACAATTTAATTGCTTTATTAAGAATGAAAAGCTTAAGTCTGAAGAAGAAAAACGGATATTTAAATGTTCTAACAAACTAAAGTTTGCAACCGAAATAATTCAAGATGCGAAAATAAGGTTGGAAACCAGTAATTTTAAATTACTAGATGCCGGAGCAAATAAAAGATTAGATGCCCATGAAATTAAGATAGATAGCCACAATAAAACACTAAAAGATAGTGGAACAATACAAAAAGCAGAAATTTTCAGAGAAGTTGAAAAACTAAAACAGGAAAACATCTTATTTTACAATTATTATTACACTTTTTATTGTACCACAAGAAATATTATACTAGATTTTCAAATTGCCGAGGCTAAGATGTTTTAAAATAATACTATAGAGGAGGAAGCTATAATTAAATTATTTGCAAAAAGTTTGGATTTAACAATAAAAAGTTTCTTAGAGGGTGTTTGCAGTATATTAGCAGCAAGGCGTAAGAGAAAAGAGGAAAATAGAGTAACTAGTATAAACGATATTATTCGCAATAAAATTGGAATGGAAGATTTAGACGATAACTTAAAGAAAATAGCTATTAATAAAACCCAAGAACGTAAAAACGAAATAATAAATCCCAAAAAATGCAAGAAATACATATATCAAATTCTTATTCCTCGCAATTTCGAGCTTATGTACAAAAAACCTTTAATAAGGTTAAAGAACTTATAAGTCCTAAAGCTATAGAAAGACATGACATGGATAATTTAGCCGTGCAACTAGCTTTAAAGGACTCTATTTTATTTATCGAATCTTTATATAAAAACCATGATGATATATTGAATAAAAAAATGATTTTTACGTGCAGGATGAAAAGGGTGAAAATAGTAATATTGTTTAATGTTAATCTCTTCTGATATCCAATAAATGCAAAATCAGATAAGCAGCAATTGCCCCTCTCCTAAGAATCGTGCATAAGGATCAGATATCTTTATCATGAGAATTACTCTCACGAGATTTTCCCTATGCTTAACTGTATTTCATCACATTGTTAGGGTAGCTCTTTTCCGTATCCTTAGATTCATCTAGTGACATAGATGGTTGCCTAGCGGAAACAACTCTTTGATATAACCTCGTGTCACACATTATTATATGGCTTTTCGGTTATTTAGGTATATGTTAAATATTTATGAATATCATATAAAAGTAATAAAAAACAAAAAATTTCCTTTCATATATCCTTTAGTGTTTTATAATGGCATACAAAATAGGGTTAATTTTATTCTGCACTTTGACCCAACTTAGTCAAAATGATATAATAGAAATAGAGAAAATACTTAAATCACAATTAATATAGCCAAAAATTTAATCAAAGCCTGTGCAAAAACTGACTTAATAGCTAACCTCAACCGGATTAAAGAAGGAAGAGGGTGAGAAACTTAAATAAATTACTTATACATGTATTTATTATCATTTATATTAGGAGGATTAAATGCATTACTCCGTCAATTACGTTTATCAATTAGCTCTATAGAGTTTTATAAAGACGTATATAAAAACTATCAAGGGTACGGAATAAGATATTTATTTACCTTATCTTTTATCCCATCAATAATTTATTGTATTTTTATATTAAATTACATAATAACTTTAAAAGATTATTTTAATGGAATACAATCATCAAAAGTTACAGACAATATTGAATATATTATCAATCAATTACCGGAAATTAAATATAATAATTCAAAAATTTTAGTTGAAGAAGTAGAGCCTATATATTTATATAGCAAGAATAACAATAAAATAGTTGTCATTGATACAAAAAATCAAGTTTCTAACAAAGAAAAAAGCAAAATACCGTTTGTACTTGAAGAGAATAAGCTGAAGATAAATTTAATTGTAGCCAATACTAAGAAAAATTTCCCAAGTACCGTTAACTATTCTGAGATATTCAAACAAAATGAAGTAATTTTAACTCCTGAAATAATAAAAAAATATTTTGCTGATAATTTATTATATGCACCAAATTTATTTATTTATTTCGGTATGCCGGCTATTATATTATTTTGGTTTGTAACATTCTTATTTGAGAGAAGTATTATAGTTTTATTAGTATATAGCTTAGCTAATTTACTTACTACTAAAACTTCAATACAAACTTCTATAAGGTTAGTAATGTTTTCAAGCGGAGTTCCAATAATATTACAACCAGTTATTATTATATTAATACCGGAATTAAGCATATTATTACAGCTACTACAAATGTTTACAACTTGTTTAGTATTTGTCGCTATTTGGCAAATTAACAAGAGCCTGTCGAGTTATATATAAGAAAAATCGGTTATTATATAATATGTGATTTTAAATCCTCAATTTAAAAATAGCCTATTATTAAAAAATTTTAGGTAATTTAAATGGGTAAAGAAAAAAAGAAAGTAAGGTTTGTAGAAGAACCGCAAGTTAAGGAATTTTTGCAAGATAAAGAAGTAACAGAAGTAGATCTTATAAGAGGAAGAGTAATTAATATTTATGATAAAGGCGGCTACTTAAAGCCGGATCAATTGGTAATTCATGAAAGAGAAGCTATTGGAGAAAAAAATTTTGAAGTAAAAAGAAATCTAAATTTCTTTCAACAAATTTTCGCTGCAGTAGGTCTTATAAAGGATACAAAAACAATCAAAGAAGAATTTACTTATACTACCGGTGATATACAAGGAATATTAAAGGATAACGGTCAATTTATTAATAATCCTGAAGAAATTAGAAAATTTGTTGATAAAAATAGAGATATTCAAATTGCGGATATTGATGGTATCGGTATTGGTAATTTAAATCATCAAGGTAAAATACAAATTAATTCAAAGCTTGGATTAAATAATGAAAAAATTATCCTTTATAAGGATGGTCAATTAGCTGCTATTGAAAGAAAAAGTCAACTTATAAATCAAGAAGGAGAGCTTTTATACAAAGACAACTTAGTCCAAAAAGATAATAAAGTTTATTTAGTCGGAGACGCCGGAAGAAATATTAATACACCTTTTAGAGATCCAAAAACTAGAGCTAGAGATAATTGGAATAGATTAATAAATAAATTTAGGGCTGCTTTAATACCGGAACATGAGTTAGGAAAATTAAACGATGCTATAGTAGATTCTGTAAGAGTTAAAGTAGTTCATCCAAATCCAAAACTTGCGGAACATCATCTTTAAGAAATAGCTCAAGGTAAACAAATATGGGATGGGCATGAATTTGAAATATTGCGTATGGGACCTGAGGAACAAAAAAATCATCGACTATTCTATGATACCCCCTCTCAGAGATTACTTGATTCTAACGGTAAAGTAGCTTCTACTATTGGTAAAGAAAGTAAAAGCATGAATAATGTTCAAGCATTTGTAATGGGAAAGGATGGAGTAATTTATATGGGTACTCATAAAAATCAATATTTGCCAAATACTAAAAATCTTGTTCATGGCTCATTTTTAAGCGGAAAGCCTGCGGAAGCAGCAGGAGTTATAGGTATAAATAATAGAGGAAAAATTGATTATCTTAGTAATAATAGCGGTCATTATCAACCTGAAGCTTTAGATATGTACCGTGCTGTAAAAAAAATACAAGAAACTATGCCCGGTGCTTTAGATAAAAATTGTCAAATCGATATTCAAGGACATCCACGAATATTTGTTACTGATTTTATAAAAGATATGGAAACCAAAGTAGGTTTTGGAAAAAGTGCTAAAACCAAGCATGAAAAACTAAGAGAAAATAGAATAGAAAAAATTAAAAATTATCAAGCTAATTTAAAAAATATTGCTGCTTCTTCAAAACCTAAAGCTAGAAATAGAATAACAAACAGGGGGCATGGGTAAATAATGATGTCATTCCTGCGAGGAGGCATTGTTGCGT
>NZ_JWSW01000085.1:0-1952 GCF_000828125.2 Rickettsia asembonensis
ATAATACTAGTATTTATTGAGGACGTCATTGGTATGTTACAAGAATTAACATTAGAAGAAAAGCAATTGTTATCAATTAATAAATTAATAACGGATATTGCATGTGATTATGATAATCAGTGGATAAAACGAAAAAGATCGATAGATAGTAAATTTTTAATTAGCTTTATCTTTCAGATTATACTAGATACAAACAAGGGGTATAGTATATCCCTACTAAGGTTATGGGAGCATTATAGCAACAAGGATATTCAAACCCCGCAACAGAAAATCTTTGCACCATCTTCAGTTTGTGAAGCAAGGCAAAAGTTATCAGAACAGATATTTATAGATCTCAATAAAAAGCTAATTTCTGAGTTTAATTATCAAAAACAGAAGGTAGCACATCAGCTGGCACATAGAGTTTTTGCAGTAGATGGTTCTAGAGTGAATTTACCAAAAGAATTAAAGGAACTTGGATATAAAACATGCAATAAAAATTCTTATTATCCTCAGGGATTAATGAGTTGCATTTACAATATAGACGCACAAATTGTCTATGATTTTTGTTTAAGCAAAAATTTAAATGAGAGGTTATGTGTTCCCAATCATCTGTCAGTTTTACAAAAAGGAGATATAGTAATATTTGATAGGGGTTATTTTAGTTATCTCCTATTATACCAATGTATGAAAAAAGATATTGTTCCTGTTTTTAGAGTTTCAATTCATTTAGGAAACAAAGCATTACTAGATTTTGTGTCCAGTGTGGAACCTGATTCGGTGATAGAATATGTACCTTCATCAACAGTAAAAAAGCAAATAGAAAAACAAGGTCTAAATATAGAATGTAAGCCTATAATGTTACGTTTGGTTAAGCACGAGATCGATTATAAATTATATCTTTATGCTACAACTTTAATAGACAGTAAATATAGTAGGAAGATATTTGCAGAGCTATATGCCAAAAGATGGGAGATAGAAGAATTATACAAGATATCAAAGTGTTTAGTTGATGTTGAAGCTTTTCACTCTAAAACTGAAAGAGGAGTCAAGCAGGAAACCTATGCACATTTTGTATTAATAAATCTAGCAAGATTGTTTGAATTAGCTGCTAAGGCAAAATACGATAAAAACTCAGGTAACACCAAATTTAATTTTAAAAATTGCTTAAATGTTATTGAGCAAAGCATACAAACGATTATTTATAAATCTGAGTTATTTTGTACGCACATTATATTAAAGGCTACTTATCAGATTTCACAGATAAAGCAAAAGATAAGACCAATGCGAAAATACCTGAGAATATCTCATAAACCTTTCAATAGGTGGGTCTTAAATCGCAGTCCTTTTAGGACTTAGTGCACTAACCGAATGCCATTGATATTAACAGATGTTCCAAATGAAGATTGGGAAAATGCTAAATTACTTTATCCACATATAATAAAAATATTAAGCGATGATAATATTAAAATCGATGAACTTAAGAAAGCAAATTTATATCAAAAATTAGGGAATTATAACAAACATGTATTATATAAATTTAAAGAATCAGTAAAATATTGCCAAGAAGCTTTAAAGATTTATCAATTAGTATATCAAAGTAATCATCCCGATATCGCTAAATCTCTTAATAATATAGGTGAAGCTTATAAGCATTTAGGTAACCCTATAAAAGTATTAAAATATTATAAAGAAGCTTTTAAAATGAGAAAAGAGTTATATCAAGGTAACCACTTTGATATTGCTGAATCTCTTAATAACATAGGTGAAATTTATCAAACTTTAGGAGATAGTACGAAAGCACTGATGTACTGTAAAAAAGCCTTAAAAATGTTTCAAGTTATACCTCAAGGGAGTGTTGAGATATGAGTAGTAAGAGGTTATAATGTAATAAAAAAAATAAGAAAGTAAAGAAATGTCAGAGCATCAAATAACAATGGTCAGTTTAGATGAATTAGTTAGCACAGATCATC
>NZ_JWSW01000086.1:0-35147 GCF_000828125.2 Rickettsia asembonensis
TGATTGTGTTTAAGAAGTCAAGATAATTTGTTTATATTGTTCCTGCCAAGGTCGTTTGTTTTTAACAATATTATTGATAATAATTATTATCTTTCGCATTACAGCAGTAAGAGCTAATTTTTTGGCTTTTCCTTTTTCCACAAGTCTTTTATAAAAAGGTTTAACGGCGGAATTACATCTTACAGAAGTAACAGCTGCCATATATAATGCTGCCCGTACTGTTTTTCTACCACCTTTAGTTTTTGCTTTAAATCGTATTTTCCCACTTTCCTTACAGTGAGATGCTACCCCTACTAAAGAAGCAATTTGTTTACAATTTAAATTACCAAGCTCTGGTAATTCTGTAATTAAGGTTATTGCTATAATAGAACCAATACCTGGGATAGTAATAAGTAAATTATATATTTCTTTGTAACTTTCTAGATTTAAAATAAGATGTAATATAAGCTTTTCTACTTCTTCCTTTTGGCTATTAAGTAAATCAATAACATTATTTATACTATTAATTATTTTTTGATTAGTAACTCTACGTAAGCGATTGCGTTCAGATACTATCATAGTAATTAATTGGTTACGTCTAGATGTAAGTTCTTTTAATTCTTTTTCTATCTCATTCGCTACTTTTCTAGACTCAGGGTTAATTTTTTCTGCAAATAATGCTAACATTTGTGCATCAATAGTATCAGTTTTTGTAAACTTACCTCTCATAGTTCTAAATGCTGATGTAAAATAAGGATTAACTACTGATACCAAATAGCCTGTTTTTTGTAAGGTTTTTGCTGCTTTATATTCAAGTCCACCAGTAGATTCAATTACAATTTTAGCTATATTATAATCCGCTATATATTCAACTAGCTCCTTAATTCCTTTTTGATCATTATCAAAAACTTTATATTTATTCAATGGGTGTAACCAAACGTCTAAAGTATTTTCAGATACATCGATACCTATAAAAATATGCTTTGTCATGTTTTTCTCTCCTGTCCTATGTACGAGCTAAGGTGTTATTCACTTGATCTTAATGGTTGATCGTAAATAACCACTTGCTCTATTGATTGTTCGGAACCAAATGAAGTAAGGAGTAACACACCGGGGCACGGTTCATTAATTATAATTAAATTAATAACCTGACCACCATCGTTACCTCCTTACAGTATCTAAAACTATGCATCATTTTAAATACTTATTAAATACATAGTACTACATATGTAGATAAAGTCCTGTAATTCTCTGCTTAATTCCTTATCTCTCAACACTTCCTTAGTAATTGGAGAATTTGCAGTAAATTTATCAATATTATTGCGTACTAAATCAAGAGGTTTTAGAAAAAAACTATTAAACATTTCTAAAGCCGAGGCAGGAGCCCAACCTAATTCCTTTTTAGTATCTTCTTTTAAATTATTATCTGTTACTGTTTGATTAGTATAAGCATTTTTAGTTTTTTCATTTTTCCTAAGTTTTCTATAAGTTATTTTTCTAACGCATATTTCAGGATTACTGAGTAAAAATTTCCCATCGATCTTTAATTCACTAATTATAAAATTAGCAATATAATTAACTCTTTCTAAATTAAATTTCTTTTGTTGACCGGTTTTGTCGAAAGAATCTTTTAATGCATTTACTATTAATGCAGCACTATTATCTTCAAACTCAATCAAATCTTCAAAATCATTTTCTGAAAACCCTACTCGTACAACTTTACCTAGAACATAAGCACCGGTAGATATAACCATTGAGTTATCTATAAGATTCATATCTTCATCAAGCGTTAGTGCAACGACCGGAGTTAATACAGGGTTTTGCGGTTCTTAGAGCCATACAAAATTTTAGGTTTTACATTAAATAATTCATTGATTTTTTCTTCAATAGCAATTTCAGCTTCAGTCCAATTTAAATAACTAAGATATAGATGCCAATGAACACATATGTCATAATCCGGTAATTCTGCTTTTAATTTTTCCTTATTAAATTTTTCAAAAGGTGCATCTTGTAACAGAAAAAGAGAGTCTTTTTTATTAATTTCTTTATAAAACTCTTTTTGCTGAGTAGTATGTTTTTGTGCATAAGCGAAGTAACTATTTAAAGTTTTATTTTTAGGAGGAGTAGAAAGTTCAATAATCTTCCATACATCTAAAATAGATTTGATTTGTTCATCGGATTGATTGTACATAAAAAGAAGTTTATACTTAAAATAGAAATATCCTAAGTATGAAACTAGAAGAAGTAAACAACTTTTTAATGTTACTATTTACAGCATATAAAGATGTGTATAATTAACACAATTATCGCCAAATTATTAATGATTTTTAATAAAACTTTATTATCTTTTACAAATTCATTTAATATATTTCCTTAACCCAAACAGGATATAATAAATGCAAAATAATAAGGAAATTATTAAATATATAGTGTCTAGCATTTGGTCTTCTTGGAATCCTATAAACTGGTTACCAAGCATGCAACTAACTACCTTAAGTTATATATGGTCTTGTTTAATTGATGGGAATGATGCATATTCAATGAAGATGCACAAATAATAAATAATGACCAGGAATGGCTTAAAATCAATCAAACTTATACCTTTTATAATACACAATTTCCATCTTCTCGTTATGTGGAACTTGCAAAAGAGATACCTATATGCCTAAAAAGATTAAAAATATTTCATAAATTTGATGATGAGAATTACGTACCCAATGAAGCGTTAGCCTCTCATAAACTCATAAATAACTTTTCTAATTTATTGAAGCATTTTAAACTAACTCCTCTATAGATCCTACTGATTTTAATCCTAACTATTTTATGGTATGGAGTTGGGCAAAAAATTTAGGGAATATTACTAAATATTTTGGTCAAAAGCTAAAGTGTGTTTGTAATAATATAGAAGAAGCAGAAAATTATTGGGAGAGTTATGAACCGGAGGCATTCTCTAATTTTTCTACATTTCATGAGTTTATAAGTACAATAACACACTGTAACGATGCATTATTAGGTTGTAGAGATATTAGATCGGATATATATTACAATGAACTATAGTCAATTCAGATGAATATAGCCTTCCTCTTTAACGTGCATAATAAAATATATGAATAGCGAATTATTAAATAATTCGCTGGCGATTAAATGCACATTTAAACCGATTCAACACACATAGCCATACCCATACCGCCACCGATACATAAAGTGACTAAGCCTTTTTTAGCTTTAGCTCTTCGCAAGCTGTGTATCAGAGTTATAAGAACTCGTCCGCCGCTTGCCCCGATCGGATGCCCGATTGCTATTGCACCGCCATTTATGTTAACCTTATCTATATCCCATTTCATTTCATGGTTTACATAAATACTTTGAGCAGCAAACGCCTCATTAACCTCGATAACTTCCAAATCATTAACGATCCAACCTGCTTTACTTAAAGCCTTTTGGGAGGCAGGAACGGGGGCAGTACCCATAATACTTGGATCAACACCGGCTGAAGCATAAGAAACAATCCGAGCTAGCGGCATCAAATTATGCTTTTTCAAAGCTTCTTCGGAAACTACCATAAGACATGCCGCACCGTCATTAATTGAGGAAGCATTACCGGCAGTAACTACACCGTTTTTATCAAAAGCAGGACGTAATTTACTTAAGATTTCAAGGCTGGTATCAGGTCTTACCGTTTCATCATGTTCAAACAAACTAGTAGTTTTTTTAATCGTTACTTCAATAGGTAAGATTTCATCTTTAAAAATTCCTGCTAGCTGTGCTTTAGCTGCTTTTTTATGAGAGCTTAAGGCGAATTCGTCCTGCTCTTGTCTGCTAATATTAAACTGTTTTGAGATATTTTCGGCAGTAATTCCCATAAATACTCCTGAAAATACATCAGTTAGTCCGTCATACTGCATTAGATCAACCATTTTAATATCGCCGAATTTAGCTCCTGCTTTGATATAGCTACCGTGCATACCGAGCGACATATTCTCCTGCCCACCTGCTATAACTATTTCATTATCACCAGTCATAATCGAATTTGCTGCAAGTGCTACGCTTTTAAGACCTGAGCCGCATACTTTATTAATCGTATAGCCAGGCACTTCTTTCGGTATCCCCGCATGAATCAGAGTTTGCCTTGCCGGATTCTGCCCGCTACCACCTGTTATTACTTGTCCAAGTATTACCTCATTTACCAAAGCAGGATTGATTTTGCTATTTTGCAGTATATCCTTTATTAAATGAGCAGCAAGCATAGGTGCAGCTGTTGTACTAAGGCTACCCATAAACGAGCCGAAAGCCGTCCTTTTCGCATGAGTTATATAAACCGGTTTTGTCATAATGTGTACTCCTTAAATAAATCTGTTAGTTTATCATTTATCAAATAGCTAATATGTCCGCCTTTTACCTCTATAAGTTTAGAGTTTTTTAATAATTTTTGCAAAGATAAAATGGAAGATTTAGGCACTATTTGATCATCTTCAGCTGCTACTATATATACAGGATAATCAATTAAACTCGGATCAATAATAAAATTATCGATTTTCCATTTAAGATTTATAAACATATTTTCATCTAATATATTTTGCATAATTTGATTATAAACCCCTTTAGATATATTATTACCCGACATAAGCCAATGTTCTATTCTAAACGCTAATTCTTGCTCCTTATAGGAAGTTATAGAGAAAAATTTTTTTAATTTAGCATTAAAATAATCAGGGAATAAAAGAAAAAATAAAATCTGTATATGAATTTTAGGAATTATCGGTAAATTTTCTATGCCGCTATCTAGTTTTAAATATCGATTCAACATTCTTATATAGAAAAAATGAGAAAAATCCCACGGACAGGTAAGTAAAGTCAGAGTTTTTATAAATTTAGGCATAAGTATTTTTGCAGCTATCGCAAGGTTACCACCGATACAATGACCTATTAAATTAATGTCCTTAATTTTCAAACTATCTATTACTTCAATTATTTTATGCACATAGTCATCTAGTAAATATTTAGGTTCCTCAATCTCTAGCCAATCTATTAAATAAACTGCACCATAGCTTCTCAAATTTTCAATAAAATTTTTGTCACGAGCTAAAAAAAATATTTCCGGTGAGTTGAAGATAGAAGGAATGATTAGGAAAGTAGTGTCATCCCGTGGCTTGTCCACGGGATCTAACATAAAGCGAGATAAATCGAGCTTTTTGTATTTTTTATTACTGGATCCTGTGGACAAGCCACGGGATGACACCGAGTAATACAACACCCTATAATGCTCTGTTTGCATTACTATTTTACCGGATTCTAAATATTTATTACCTAAATTATGGGTCCTTATATAATTATTATAGAGATCAAAATATTCTTGATATTTATCGTTACTTTGCATTGTAAATATATTATTTTATGTTAATAATCCTTGACAAAAGACTAAATACATTATATAAGTTTCAGCACCTTCAGAGTGTAATAAACAGTATACCATCTTTCAGATGCTACCTGTAAATATATTTTCATAAAGCCTAAAGTGCTTAAGTTTTTTTTTTGTCCTTAGGGCTTTATAATGCTAAGTACCTCACCGTCACGATCGTTTAAAAGAAAATTCAGAGCGGCATTTTGGCCTGTGCATAATTACGAACTCGGAAAGTTTATTCCGATGAGTGCCTTAATGTTTTGCATTCTATTCAATCAAAATATTTTACGGATTTTAAAAGACAGTATTTTAATCTCCGAGATTAGTGCAGAAATAGCAGGTTTTGCTAAAGTTTACTGCGTTACGCCCGCAGCGGCCTTATTTGTGATTATTTATGCTAAAATGATTAATCATCTTACTTTTGAGAAGATCTTTTATTATTTAAGTGCATTTTTCATCAGCTTTTTTGTTTTATTTGCTTTTGTAATCTATCCTAATATCCATATTTTTCACGTACATCCCGATAATTTAGCTGACTGGATGGGACGCTATCCTCATTTTAAGTGGTATATCTCATTAGTAGGTAATTGGGGTTATATAGTATATTATAGCCTTGCCGAGCTTTGGCCTAATATTTTTTACGTATTATTATTTTGGCAGTTTGCTAATGAACTTACTACTACCGAAGAAGCAAAAAGATTTTATACCCTCTTTTCGCTATTTGGCAATTCTTCTTTAATATTAGTCGGCTTTTTAATGATGAATCTATCATCGGAAGATACTATTATTAAGAAGTTTATGAGTATTTCGGATAGTAAAATCACTTTAGTTCAAGTATCCACGACAATTGTAGCAATTGTTGCTATTGTTTGTTGTGTGTTAGTTAGGTTTATTAGCAAGAACGTTTTTACTAATCCGTTATTTTATGCTAAAGCAAAAAGCGGTAGATCAACTTCAGAACGTATGGGACTGATTAAAAGCTTTAAATATATTGCGGAATCAAAATATTTATGGCTACTTTTAATTTGTTCGGCAGCTTTCGGATTTGCTATTAACTTAGTCGAAGCCGTATGGAAAGCAAAAATTAAGGAATTATATCCGACTGTAAATACCTATGCTGAATTTAACAGTCTGTATATACTGTGGACAGGCGTTGCAATAATGGTTATGACCATCATCGGTAATAACGTTATGCGTATGCACAACTGGTTTGTAGCAGCAGTTATTTCACCAGTTATAATAATGGTGACCGGCATTTTGTTCTTTATACTTATCGTATTTGATCAACAAATTTTATCATTATTTGATGGAGCAATTTTAATGTCACCGCTTGCTCTTGCCGTTTCAATCGGCGGTATTCAAAATATTTTAGCTAAAGGTACTAAATATTCTATATGGGATACTTCTAGAGAAATGTTATATATACCGCTTGATGATGAACTTAAAACCAAAGGCAAAGCAGCGGTTGACGTAATAAGTGCGAAAGTCGGCAAATCCTCTAGCGGTCTTGTACAATCTATTATCTTTACCTTAGTTCCGACTGCTACTTTTACCTCAATTTCACCGATTCTAATGGTAGTATTTACTTTTGTATGCTTAGCGTGGATTTATGCAGTAAGGAAAATATATTTTGAATATCAAAAAATAGTATAATGATTGTCATTCCTACGGAAGCAGTAAGACGTTGTTGCTTGGACCTGTTTATCCGTCATTGCGAGGAAATTACGAAATAATTGACGAAGCAATCCAGTTAAAAACTCTTATTTACAGAATTTTTTTAATTATTTCCTGGATTGCAGCAAAGCTTCGCTCCTCGCAATGACGACCTTCAGTATCCAAGCAGGAATGACATTGAGAGCCTACATAAAACTATCGATTTTACTATGAATCAATCTCTCCTAAAGCTTTAGTATCTATATTATCTAAGAAAATCTCAAAATCCTTTAAAATATTTTCAACATCTTTTAAGATAGGATCAAATTCGTCTTTACTTTGAGAAGAAGGCGGTTTAAATGAAGTTAGAACAACTTTTTCACTCTTTATAAATTATGAGACTGATCATTAAGTTTAATAGTAACAACTTCGCCGGCTAGAGAGTTTGCATTTCCACTCTCATTAAATTGGCTTTAGATGCGTAATTTTGAGGTTTTTTGGAGTGTTAGTTTCCTTATTCTTACTACGGAATGAAAAAATTCTAGATAATGGCATTTGATTTATATTTTATTTAAAAAATGCCATTATAGAGAAATAATTTATATTTAACAAGCAGGATGGTTAATTTTCATAAACTTTTCTATCATTCTAGTAACGGAACGTTCTAGCTCAATATCTAATTTTGAATAATCAGAAAAGTTAAACCATTTAAGTTCATTCGATTCGTTGTTTTTTATAAAATTATCATTATCTACTGTTTTTAGTAAAAATCGTACATCATAGTGATAATGAGCAGGCTCCTTATGAGTTTGCGGAATATAATGGGTGTCTATATCAAAAATTTCCTTATTTATCGTTTTAATCTCATTAATTCCGGATTCTTCTATAGCTTCTTTAACCGCTACATTTAATATATTACTATCTCCATCACAATGACCGCCTGGTTGAAGCCATTTATCAAGCTTTCTATGGTGCATCAATAAAAATTTCGTTTTATCATTATTAAGTAAAAAAGCTGAAGCAGTGAAATGCCCTATTTGTAAATCTCGGCTAAAAGGGTTGTCATATTTATTTAAAAATTCAAGCATTTTTGTTTTTGTAACAATTTCTTCAGGATATGTGCTACTGTAATTTTGTAATTTAATATGTAATTCATTCATAACGATAATTTTTATGTATAGAGCTTCGATATTTAACTCAAATTTCTCTGCTAAGTCAAACAAAAATAATGTTATAAAATTACATTTTACCATGTTTCGTGGTAATTATCATTGACAATTAATTAATATTTAGTTATATATTATACTTCTAAAATTTAATATTAATTAATAGATTTATATTTATGCTTAAAGAAATAATCAATGATATAGTAAACGATAATACAACCCCTTGGTATGGTAAGCTTGCAGTAGTAGGAGCGTGTGCTGTTGGAATTTATGTGATAGCAGGTGATTTACTTAAATCTCCAGCTTTTATTCTCAAATGTGGTGCCGGTGTAGTAGCAACAATGGGAGCTATTCTAGCATATGAGCATTATACGGAAGCAACTTCGCAAGAAAGTCCGATGGAACTGATAGGAAATGAAGCACAAGCTGAAATATAATAAATAAATTAAATTCTTTTTTGCTGCAAATTATAAGTTTTTTTAAAATAGGAACAGCTATTTCTATAAAAAACTTATAATTTCCGCTATAAAATCTCTTTAATTATTAATTAAAATAACTTTACAGATAACCTATAAATTCATATTTATTTAAGATTAAATTTTATTACTATTCAAGCCGTTTTTTAATCTAATTTTGACTTGTTTTAAAGAACGAGGAGTTGTGTCCGTAACTTCAATTTCAATATTTTCTGAAATATCTATTCTAGTACCGATAGCCGGAACACTACCGACTCTAGTCAATACGAGTCCTCCTATCGTATCAAACTCATCATCATCATTTTTTAGCTTTTCTCCTATTATTTCTTCAAGCACTTCTACTTCAACACGTGCATTTGAAATAATTGTTGAGTTATTAATAACCTTGAAATTATCGCTATCTAATTGCTGATCATGCTCATCATCAATTCGCCCTACTATTTCTTCTATAAGATCTTCAATAGTAACTAAACCGTCAGTACCGCCATACTCATCAATAACTATTGCAATATGTGTTCTCTCACGACGCATTTTTGCTAGCAAATCTAATAATTTCATAGAAGGAGCTGCAATTATATGCTTACGTATAAGCTTTTTTAAACGACCGTTTTGCTTTGTAGCCAATGCTTTAAACAAATCCTTGATATGAATGAACCCTACTATATTGTCTAAAGTACCGTCATATATAAGAGTTCGTGTATGTGGAACTTCTAACTTAATAGACTCACTTAATTCTTCTAGATTCGTACTTAATTTTATTGCCGCAATATCGGAACGCGGTACCATTATATCTTCAATAGTTTTATCTTCTAGCTCCAATAAATTAGCTAAAATATTACGCTCGTCTAAAGTCATTTTTTGGCTATTAATTTTAAGGCGTTTTATGACACCAAAAAAATTATCAGGCGTTTTTGTTTTTCTAAAAAAAATTTTTATCGGAGAGAATAATTTTCGTACAGTAAAAATTAACTTATTATTTTGATTTTTTTTACTAGAATCTTCTTTTTTTGAAGATTTTAACATAAATTTTTTTATTTAGTTAATAAGGGGAAGAAATACCGAAATATGATAATATTTCAATTTCTAGATTTTCCATAATATTTGCTTCTGTGTCATTTTGATGATCAAACCCAATTAAGTGTAAAATACTATGTATTAAAAGATGAATAAAATGATTCTCAAAATTTTTTTGCTGCTCGCACGATTCATTATATATTACCTCATAACAAAATGCTATATCACCTAAATACATATAATCAGAGTCGCCTAAAAATTCAAGTTTAGAATATAAATCCTGCCAATTTAATTCGTTGCTTGGAAAAGAAAGAACGTTAGTAGCTTTTTCTATATTACGAAATTGTTTGTTTAAGGTCAATATTTCTGCAGTATTTGTTAGTAAAATTGATAATTCAAATTGTTTTATTTTACTAAAATTATCAAACCGCAATAAAATATTTTGAGTTATTTTTTTGATTAAACTCTTATTTATCTGCTTATGCTCACGCCATTTGTTGTAGTTTTTAGCTATTTCTATGTTTATCATTTCTTAATCCTATCACATCAATGTCATTCTCGCAAAAGCGGGAATCCAGTACTTTTCACTGTCACCCCGTGGCTTGACCTATAGTACCGGACAATTTTCACTTTATGTCATTCCTGCAGAAGCAGGAATCCAAAATAAAGCGAGATAAATCGAGCTTTAAAAAAGCTTTATTTGAAAAAAAATTATCTAATAAAAAAATCTTTGAAATCAAGGTTTTTTTAGCATGGATCCCTGCTTTCACAGGGATGACATCGAGAGTTTTTTAAAAATTGTTCGGTACTATAGGTCAAGCCACAGGATGACAGAGGTGAAATTGATTCACGCGGGCAATGCCTCCTCGCAATGACGCTGCCGGTAATTCTCTTTTAATTTTTGAAAATCCTCATCGGCATGGTATGAAGAACGGGTTAGCGGGCTTGCCGAAACCATCAAGAATCCTTTTGTTTTTGCTACTCGCTCTAGATATTTAAACTCTTCGGGAGTAACATATTTTGCGACCTCAGCATGATTTTTGGTAGGTTGCAGATACTGCCCGATAGTTAGGAAATCAACCTTTGCTTCTCTTAAATCATCCATAACTTGTATTACTTCACTTATTTCTTCTCCAAGCCCTACCATCATACCGGATTTTGTAAAAATTTCAGGAGATAATTTTTTGATATTGTGAAGTAAGCTTAAAGAATTATAATATCTAGCCCCTGGTCTAATCGTTTTGTATAAAGACGGGACTGTTTCGACATTATGATTAAAGACGTCAGGCTTTGAATTAGCTATTATTTCAGCTGCTCCTTCTTTTCTTAAAAAATCAGGAGTTAGAATCTCAATAGTAGTATTTGGAGATGATTTTCTAATTTCGCTAATACACTGTGCAAAGTGCGTAGCTCCGCCATCATCAAGATCATCACGATCGACGGAAGTAATTACTACATGCTTAAGATTTAACTTTTGTACCGCTTCTGCTAACCTTTGCGGCTCATGCGGGTCAAGTAAATCCGGTCTACCGGTTTTGACATTACAAAACCTACAGGCTCTAGTACAAACCGAACCTAAAATCATCACGGTTGCATGTTTTTTTGACCAGCACTCACCGATATTAGGACAAGCAGCTTCCTCGCACACAGTATTTAATTTCAGATTCTTTATTAAATCTTTTGTATTATAATATTCCGCAGAATTAGGAGCTTTTACTTTTATCCAATCAGGTCGTTTATTTAAATTAGTCATAAAACGGAAATAATTTAATTAGTTTTGTTACTTCAGTTAGTACTTTTTGCTCGGCTTTACCATTATCTTCATTATTTTTTAAGCCGTCTAAAATATCTGCTACCATATGACCGACTAATACAAAATCCTTTTCTTTAAATCCTCTAGTAGTGCATGCCGGAGTGCCAAGACGAATACCTGAAGTGATAAAAGGCGAAGTTTCATCAAACGGGATAGCATTCTTATTACATGTAATCCTTGCTCTATCTAAAGAATTAGCAGCCAGCTTTCCGGTAATCCCGTCTTTACGCAAATCTACTAAAACAATATGATTATCGGTACCGCCTGTTAATATATCATATCCTCTTCCTTGCAAGCTACTTGCTAAAGCTTTAGCATTACTTATTACCTGCTTAATATAGCTTTTATATTCAGGCTGCAAATTTTCTAAAAAAGCTACGGCTTTTGCAGCGATTATATGCATTAACGGACCGCCTTGTAGGCCTGGAAATAACGCAGAATTTATTTTTTTACCTATCTCTTCGTCATTAGATAAAATTAAACCGCCTCGTGGTCCTCGGAGCGTTTTGTGAGTGGTAGAGGTAACAATATGAGCGTAAGGAATAGGGCTTTGATGCTCGCCTGTGGCAACAAGTCCTGCAATATGAGCAATATCTGCCATAAAGTAAGCTCCTACTTTATCCGCTATTTCTCTAAATTTGGCAAAATCAATACTACGAGGATAAGCAGAAAAACCGGCTATAAGTAATTTTGGTTTATGCAAATCCGCTAAGCATTCAATCTCATCATAATCGATTAAATAAGTCTCTTTATTTACGCTATAAGAAACGGCGTTAAACCATTTACCGGACATATTCGGGGCTGCACCGTGCGTTAGATGCCCGCCGCTATCTAAAGACATACCAAGAATTGTATCACCAGGCTGTAATAAAGCAAGATACACGGCTTGGTTTGCTTGTGAGCCTGAATGAGGTTGCACGTTTGCATATTTGCAGTTAAAGAGTTTTTTTACTCGCTCTATAGCTAAATTCTCAGCTTTATCGACTTCCTCACAACCGTTATAAAAACGTTTGCTGGAATATCCTTCAGCATATTTATTAGTCAGAATCGATCCTTGAGCTTCAAGCACTGCGGGGCTTACGAAATTCTCTGATGCAATAAGCTCAATTACGCTATTTTGACGTGCCTTTTCATACTTTATTATTTCATTAATTTCTTTATCCATTTCGTGTAAATTATTATTAAAAATATTCATTCATCCTCATATGTTTTGGTTTTGTTGCATGCTTCAACGCTCTTATTGTCATACCGTGGCTTGACCACGGTATCCAAAAAAATAAAAAAGACTGGATACCGCGATCAAGTCGCGGTATGACATGTGTTTATGAAATTAATCGCAATCTCAAGCCCCCGTCCATCTATTGAGTGAGCAAGAGAAGTTAATTTATGTCCGCTATGCTCTATATGAAGCTTAGATAAATAGTTTGAAGCATTATACATCTCACTAACACCGACCACCTCATCTAATTCCCCATGAATTAAACATATAGGGGTAAGCTTATTATTAACTTCCATAGGTGGAATTAATGCACCAGAAAAACCTATAGTACAAAAAAACGGTTCTCGTTGAATCAGAGTTAAATATAAACCAATCATCGTACCTTGAGAAAAACCGATAATGATAGTATCTTTGTTGGTTAGATTTAGCTCTTCTTGCTTTTGCTTTATTATATCTTCAAGTTTAGAAATATTATTCGCAATTAGTTTTGCAATAATATGCGGACTGCGGTCTTGCAAGCTAAACCATTGCCTACCGTAAGGCATCATATCATAAGCCTCGATACCATGCGGGGAAATAAAATGATAATTGGGTAAATCATTTTTGATATAAGGCACAAGTCCTATTAAATCATGTCCGTCTGAACCAACACCGTGCAGTAATACTAATAGCTTCTTCGGCGGCTGCCGGTTGCTTTCTACTTCTGGGTATTCTAAATATTTGCTCATGGTTTTTGTTTTAAACATTAATTTTATATGTCATTCCTGCGAAAGCAGGGCTTTGTTGCATGGATCAGAAAAACTACTCGATGTTATTCCCGCGTAGGCGGGAATCTAGTGTAAAGCGAGATAAATCGAGCTTTTAATTTCAAAAATTTGCTGTATTTATATTTTTTTTCTGGATTCCAGCCTACGCGGGAATAACATAAAACAATCCATACAACAAGACCCGAAAGCAGGAATGACACATTTACTCTCTTAACATCTTCTCAAGCTCGCCATTATTGTATAGCTCCGTTGCAATATCACAACCGCCGACTAATTCCCCTTTAATGTATAATTGTGGGAATGTTGGCCAATCGCTAAATTTTTTTAAATCTTCAAGAAATTCCGGATTAACAAATACATTAATATCACGAAACTCTACACCTAATTTATTCAAAATAGCTACTACTTTAGCAGAAAAGCCGCACATTGGAGCTTCCTTAGTACCTTTCATGAACAGCACTACTTTATTATTTTTTATTTCATTTTCTATAAATTCAAAATTTTTATTTTCCGTCATTCAAAACCTGATATAAATATTATTCTCTAAAATATACTCTTCATAATACATCATGCAAGCACAAATAGTTAATAAAATTTTTGAGATTTTTAGCAAGAATAATCCAAGTCCGAAAACCGAATTAATATATAAGAATGATTTCACCTTATTAGTAGCGGTAATATTATCTGCTCAAGCCACCGATATATCAGTAAATTTAGCAACTAAATCTTTATTTGAAACTTATGATACACCGGAAAAAATTTTAGAACTCGGCGAAGACGGGCTTAAAAAATATATAAAATCTATCGGACTATTTAACAGCAAAGCAAAAAATATTATCGCATTATGTAAAATATTGATAAGCAATTATCAAGCTTCAGTACCAAATGATTTTAAGGAATTAATTAAACTGCCCGGTGTCGGCAGAAAAACTGCCAATGTTGTACTAAACTGCTTATTTGGTATGCCAACAATGGCAGTTGATACGCATGTTTTTAGAGTAGCCAAAAGGATTGGACTTGCTAAAGGTAATAGTCCTGAAATAGTAGAAAAAGAGCTAATGCAAATTATTAATGAGAAATGGTTAACTCATGCCCATCACTTGCTAATTCTGCACGGTAGATATATTTGCAAAGCTAGAAAACCCGATTGCGATATCTGCCCTATTAAAGAGTATTGTGAGTATTATATTAATACATTTTAAGTTGACAATTTCTTGCTTACTTCATAATATCTAAGCTTAATTTGATAAAGGTAAATTTATGCGTTCAGCACTTATAACTTCTATATTAGTAGCTGTAGCTTTCTTAACAAGTGCTTGTAATACAATGCAAGGTGCAGGTCAAGATATGCAGGCAGCTGGTAAAAAAATTGAGGACTCGGCAGAAAGAAATAAGTCTAAAAAAGGCTGCGGCTGTCATTAGTACACTTATGTCATTGCGAGGAGTGAAGCGACGCGGCAATCTAGAAAAATAATAAAAAAAATTCTGATTTACAGAATTTTTTACTGGATTGCTTCGTCAATTGCTATGTAATTTCCTCGCAATGACAGAAAGCCGGTCCACACAACAATGCCTGCTCGTAATGACGCTTACTCTACTTACTCTCATTTACTAATCTATATATTTCTTTCTTACTATAAACATCTTTGAATTTGTCATAAGCAAGTTCGGTAGTGGTTTTGCTACTTAAGTTTTTACTTAAGCAAAGTTCTATAAATTTTTCTAATTTTTTTTGTTGGTTTTGTTCTTGTATATTTCCTGAAATCAACAATACTATCTCACCTTTTAAAATATTATTTTGATAGAACTCTATTATTTCATCTATATCCCCTGTTTTTACTTCCTGATACAGTTTAGTTAACTCACGAGCTACACATATTTCTCGGTTTCCTAGTATTTCCTTAGCTACCGATAAGGTGTTTATCAAACGAGGAGCGGTTTCAAAAAAAATCAATGTAGCCTTAAGATTTACTAATTCAGAAAAAATTTTTTTCTTACTTTCTATAGTTTTAGGTAAAAACCCGTGAAATAAAAATCGATCAGTAGGAAGAGCTGATAAAGTTAGAGCAGTAACCGGTGCAGATACCCCTGGTACTACGTCCATATGACAATTAAGAATACGCAAACCTCTAACTAACTTATAGCCGGGATCGGAAATTAAAGGAGTCCCTGCATCAGAAATTAAGCTTATTATATTGCCCGATTTTATTAAACTTATGATATTTTCTCTATCTTTCTCGTCACTATGATCATTATAAATTTGTAATTTTGTATGAATGTCATGTTTTGCTAGCAATTTTTGTGATATTCTAGTATCCTCGCATAAGATAATATCCGAATTTTTTAAAGTCGATATAGCACGAAGCGTTATATCTTCAAAATTACCGATCGGTGTTGAAACAATATATAATCCCGGCTTTAAAGACATCTTTCCAAACTTCGCTTCTAGAGGTAATTTAGACGTCGATCCGGTACTCGAATCCTCACGTATGTCTATATACGCTGCGGTGCTGTGTTCCGTGTCTCCTTTAAATCCCTCTCTATAAGCTGGTTTGGAAAGATGTCTAATCATAATTTTTAAATTTTAAGTAATATTATGGCTAGTATAAAACATAAACTACGAATCGTTCTATCATTTTTTTGCTTGATATATTTAACGTCCTGTCAAACTCCTAAAGAAGAACCTATAAGTTTTCCTAAAAAAGAACAAAAAGAAATTGAGATTGCAATTTTAATGTCAAATCAGGGTCCTGATAGTATTATCGGGAAACAATATAAAGATTTAATTAAAATGGGACTTAACGACGGGATTAAATCTTACATACATGTTACTTCTTACGACGGTTCAGATGAAAAAAATGTTTTAGCCGCTATGGATAAAATAGTAGCACGTAAAACTAAGATTATTTTAGGTCCTCTATATTCTAACTTTACCTCTCTAATAGCCGAAAAAGCAAAGGCAAATGATATTATTATAATAACCATGTCAAATAACCCGGCTCTTGCAGAAGATAAATTATTTGTATTCGGTCATGCACCTTTAAAACAACTGATACGCATCATCAATTATTACGCAAGTAACGACCATAAAGATTTTATGGCTTTATTACCTAAAGGGAAACATTCACAGACTATTAGTCAAGTAATGCAAAATATATTGATTCAGAAAAATGCATCATTATCACGCACCGAATTCTATGAGGATAATCCTGAATCTATAGCAAAAGCCGCAAGAAATATTTCAGACAATACCGATATTATAAATGAGCGTAGCGATACAACAAAACCGGTTATTTATCTATCAGATGATCCAAAAAATTTAAACCTACTTGCCGATAGCATTCGTAAATATAATTTAGATAAAAAAGCTATTTTAATTGGTGATAATCGTATTGATATCGATTATCCTGAAAATATCGATATTAGCTTTACCGGTTCTTTAAATTTACTCAATAGCAACGTTCCCGATAGGGCAAAAGACTTAGGTATTAACCATATGGGCTTCATGCATCTTCTTTCTTATGATTTAGGACGCATGACTGCAAACTATATAGGCAATGAATTTGCATCTGAAAGGTTTTTAAATAGAATGAACAGTAGACAACCTTATATAGGTTTATCCGGTAATATTCATTTCATCGATGGAGTAGCACAGAGACGGTATGACATTATCAGGAAAGAGAATGGTGTATATTCTACTGTTTCAGGGAATTAGGGCGTTGTTGTGTGGCGGAATCGTCATTGCGAGGAGCGAAGCGACGTGGCAATCCAGTAAAAAATTCTGATTTACAGAATTTTTTACTGGATTGCCACGTCGCTTCGCTCCTCGCAATGACGGATTTGGTATCCACTGAGGCTGACATCAAGTTAATTATTTATTTTTATCGTTGTCACTACCATCATCTTTCATGCCGTCTTTAAAAGCTTTAAGACCTTTGGCTAAATCGGACATAACTTGAGGTAATTTACCAGCACCGAATAATACAAAAATAATTAATAAAACTATTAATAAATGGCTAAAGCTCATTCCCATGATATTTTTGCTGTATAAGTTAAAATTTTATTATATAAGATATTATAGCTCTAATCTAGGATAAAACAATTAAAGAAATGTTTACTAAAAAACAAATTTCAGAATTTTTTGCTACTTTTTTTTATATAGGGAAAATAAAATACTGTCCAGGCACTTTTGGTTCGATTGCCGCTTTCCCTCTAACTTACTTCTTAATATATTTTACTGTTAATAACAAAATAATCATTCCTTTCTCAAGTCTTACTCTCGGTGAAGCTCAACTTGTCAGTATATTTATTATAAGCTTTAGCCTATGTTTGATATTCTTAATACTCGGCACTTATTTTACTAAAATATATTTAAATTATACAAATTCAGAAGACCCCAAAGAAGTGGTAATTGATGAAGTAGTAGGGCAAATGCTAACTATCGTTTTAGTATTTTTTTCTGCTTTATTTGCTAACGAATCGCATTTAATTAAATATTTTAGTCCGCTAACAATAAATATTATATTACTTTTCATATTACCTTTTTGTCTATTCCGGTTTTTTGATATATTAAAACCATGGCCTATTAATTGGTTTGATAAAAATATTAAAGGCAGTATCGGCGTTATGCTTGATGATTTATTAGCCGCAATATTTGCTGTGGTAACTCAATACGCAATTATATTTGTGTTAATAGACATAACATAATATTATCATTGACTAATTTCTAATATAATAATATGATACAACAAATATTTATAAATTTTTAAAGAGATAGTTTTCATGTTCGCAGTTATAAAAGCAGGTGGAAAACAATATAAAGTAGACAGAAATAGTATTATTAAAGTCGAAAAAATTGATGGAGAACTTGGCTCTAAAATTCAGTTTGATCAAATTTTAATGATTGGCGAATACTCAAAGCCTTCTTTTATTGGTACTCCAATAGTTAAAGGAGCTGTCGTTACGGCTGAAATTACTAACCAACTTAAAGATAATAAAATTATAGTCTTTAAGAAAAAGCGTAGAAAAAATTATCGTCGTAAAGCCGGTCATCGTCAAGAACTGACGGAATTAAAAATATTAGATATTACCAAACAATAATAATAACTTAAAAGGAATTATAAAATGGCAACCAAAAAAGCCGGTGGTAGTTCTAGGAACGGAAGAGACTCAGCCGGTCGAAGGCTGGGAGTTAAAAAAGCCGATGGACAATATGTAATACCCGGTAATATTATAGTCAGACAACGCGGCACAAAAATTCATCCTGGAACAAATGTAGGACTCGGCAAAGATCATACAATATTCGCTTTGATAGAAGGTAGAGTAGAATTTTTAACTAAGCGAAATCATAAAATCGTTAATGTTAAAGAAATTGCAAGTGCTTAAGTATTGCGGTTTGATCTACTAGATGCTACGTGGAACGAAAAATGCTTTTTATAGCATTGTTGTATGGATGCCAAATCGTCATTGCGAGGAGCGAAGCGACGCGGCAATCTAGAAAAATAATAAAAAAAATCTGATTTACAGAATTTTTTACTGGATTGCTTCGTCAATTGCTATTCAATTTCCTTGCAATGACGGTTCAGGTATCAACGTAATGCTAAGCGAGACAACAAACAGAAAATTAATTATATAATATTATATTAGGCTTCCTTTAGTTATGGCCTTAATAATTCAAAAGTTTGGTGGTACTTCCGTTGCAAATATTGATAGAATAAAAAAAATCGTTCCTATCATAAAAGCCGAAATAGCTAAAAATAACCAAGTAATTGTAGTAGTTTCGGCTATGGCAGGTGTTACTAATCAACTTGTCACATTGTGTAATGAAGTATCAAGCCTTAACAACATTTCTCAATTTGCAGAATATGATGTAGCACTTTCTAGCGGCGAAATAGTCACTGCTTCATTACTAGCACTCGCTCTTCAAGAAGAAGACATAAAGGCACAATCATTTCTAGCTTGGCAATTACCGATTCTCACCGATAATAATCATAGCAAAGCTTTAGTAGAATCAATTACTATAGATTTACTAGAAAAATATTTACAGTTAAATACCGTCCCTATAATAGCCGGTTTTCAAGGAACTAACAAATCCAATAGGTTAACTACTTTGGGCAGAGGAGGATCCGATACTACTGCCGCCTTAATCGCTGCAGCTATGAAAGCCGATAGATGTGATATTTATACCGATGTAGAGGGAATATTTACTGCTGATCCAAGAATTATTCCAAATGCTAAGAAGATAAAAGAAATAGATTTTTTAGAAATGTTAGAACTAGCATCAAGCGGAGCAAAAGTACTACACCCTAGAGCTGTAGAGCTAGTAATGCGGTATAACATAGATATGCGTGTTCTTTCAACATTTTCACCGAATACAGAAGGTACGTTAATTACTTCAAAGGATAAAAATATGGAGAATGGAATTATTAACAGCATTACTTCTAATAAAAATTTATTAAAAATATCTGTAAAGAGCATTTCTTTAAGTTTTTTGCAAGTTGCAAATATGATTACACAAAATAATAATCATATTGAATTTATGCAAGAGATAAAAAATAATGAAGAATATAGTTTTATTACAAATTTAACCGATAAAAATAATTTACAAGCTTTACTTACTAATTTAAAAAATGATAAGCAGATACAAGATTTTACTTTTGATGCCGAAATTGCTACAATCTCTCTTATTGGTTATGGGATTAAAAATGATTGTAAAGTACTTGAAATGATATTATCAAAGTTAACGAAAGATAATATAAATGTTAACATGATACAATTATCAGAAGTTAAAATTATCTTATTAATAAATGATCAAGATGCAGAAAAAACAATTTTTAATTTATATAATCTTTTTAAAATATCTTAGATTCTGCATCTGAAATTTAATTTATATCTTAAGTTATTTTATATTAAAATTATAAGATTTTGAAAAGGCATGGCTTCTATTTCAGAAAATTTTATAATTTGTGACAAAAAAAGTTAAAATAGATTAATTTAAATTTATATATAAGACCTAAATACTTAATTAAATAGCTTAAATTTATTATTTTCATTATAATTATCTACTATTTACTATTATTAGTTATATATTAATAAATAAGTCTAATAGGCTATCTATAAAGTTATTTTAAAGCTAGTTAAATTCTTTTTTGCTATAAAATATCTTTAATTATCAATTAAAATAATTTCATAGATAGCCTCTTAAAAATCATAAATTCTTATCATTTAAAAAAATTATTTTAACTCTCAATTTTTAGGAGTAAATTTTACAGGAAAAAATAATGAGCGAAGATATAAGGTCAAAAGAAAGATTTAATCGGATTAACGATATATCAGAAACAAATACAGATGGTCCAGAAGAAATTAGAAATAATTTTAAAAAATTTGTACTGAATATATTAGAAACAGACAATATAACCCCGTATAAGTTAAGTGAAAAAACAGGTACCCATGAAACAGCGTGGAAAAATTTCCTAGATGGTCGTACAAAAATGCCTGATATGGGGGCAATTGTTGCTCTTGCCGATTATAAAAATGTTCCGCTAGATGAAGTAATAGGCAGAGATATAAATAAAGAAAAAAAGATAACTGTAGAAATAAAACAAACTCCGGAAATATCCGCATCTATAGCTAAACTACCAAAAGACATACTTCAAGAAGCCATGCTGATAGGAGAAAAAACTAGAGGATTTATACATAAACCGACAACTAAAGAAACAAAATCTTTTACTGAACAAGTTAAAAACTCTAATAAACCGAAAGGAAGGTCTATCTAAATAAAAATATGTTTTTCAATATTGATCCTAATATAAAACCTAAAACCTTACTTGATATTCTAAAATGGAAAATAACTTCAAAACAACCAAAATGGCCGACAACACTGCCGCTTACTTCCACTGATATTCCACCACAAAAAATAACTAGCAATAAAAATACATAGCTAAATCTTGATTGCTTCAGACAAGATGAATTTAAGGATGAGTCTGCACAGCGTACATTAGTACGTGAGCACAGACAAATTCCACAAAATTCGCTTGTATCAAGCAATCAAAATGACGCTGTACGGATATCCTATATAGGACTGTAACCTTTTTAATTCAAATAGACGGTTTAAATATCTTAACTGATCCGGTATGGTCGGAGCGGGTTAGTCCTTTTACTTTTGCAGGACCAAAGAGAATAGTAAAGCCTGGTATTAATTTTACCGATTTACCTAAAATAGATATTATAGTAGTAAGTCATAATCATTATGACCACTTAGATATCAGAACAATTAAAGATTTATGGATAAGGGATAAGCCTAAGATTATTACACCGCTAATGAATGACGTAATAATCAAAAAACATATTCCTAATGCAGAAATTATTACCTTAGGATGGGGAGAATCATATAAAGAACAAGAAATACAGTTAAATCTCGATCGCTTCAGACAAGATGAATTTAAGGGCAAGCCTGAGGAGCATACAGAAGTACGTGAGCAAAGGCTTGACTCGAAAAATTCGTTTGTATCAAGTTTTCTGAATGAAGCTGTAGAATTTTATCTAGAACCAGCCCAACATTGGTCGGCTAGAGGAATATTTGATAAAAATAAAGCATTATGGGGAACTTTTATCATTAAAACTAAGATAGGAGATATTTGTTTTATAGGTGATTCGGGTTATAATAATACTCTTTTTAAAGAGATCGGAAAAAAACATAATATTTTAATAAGCCTTATTCCGATAGGAGCTTATGAACCAAGATGGTTTATGAAACCGGTACATATGAATCCTGAAGAAGCCGTATTTACTCATTTGGACTTAAATTCTAAATACTCTATAGCTAGTCATTTTGATGTCTTTCAATTAGCTGATGAAGCATTTAATGCGGCTCCTTTGGAACTCCGACAAGCTATGAAAAAACATAATATTGATGAAAATAAGTTTATTATCCCTGAAATAGGTAAATTTTTCCTATTTGATTAAAGCATATAAAATAATTATCGTGCCATAATAAACTTAATACCTAAATCTAATTTTTGCCAAATTTTATTGCAAGTAAGAATAGGATAATTTTTAAAGATAGCCAGAGCTATACATGCTCTATCTCCAAGTGATAAACCATAAATTTTAGTTTTATTAATTATATTTGCACTAATTAGTGCTTGCTCAGGACAAAAGTCTATAATTTTGATATCTAATAATTTAATAAGAATTTTTGCAGTTTCTTCCGTTAAGCCTTGTTTTTCTATACAATATTTATAAACTTCAGCAATATTTACGCTTGAAATAATTCCATCTCTCATGTATTTCTTAATCAATTGGTAACCATCTTCTTTAGCAAATAAGGCAATTAGTGCAGAGGCATCAAATATTATTTTGGACATCTTTTACTTCTTTTTTCTTCAATTAAATATTCCTGACGTCTTTCAGCAATAAAATCATCTACTATAGAAATATTTTTATCAATTTGATTTTTGGTGAAAATCTTATGCATCTCATCAATTATACTATCAACGCTAACGATTTTAATTTCACTATTTTCAATTTCTATGGTGATTTTTTCACCCGGATGTATATTAAATCTTTCTCTAATTGATACCGGTATAAGCACTCTACCATGCTGATCCATGTTGGTCACTATTCTTTCCATATTATAACTCTAAATTAACATTTATTATAATATGTCATTTTTAAGATAATTACAATTTATTACTTATGTTTATTTATCATTTTTTAGATCTTTATTTAATATAGTATCCTTGCTAAACAACATAGTCATAGAATAAGCAAGTATGGCAAACATGCAAAGATATAGAATCGGGAATAGATTGAAATCAAATGATTTTATTACCTTTGCACAAATATAATTAGCAGTACCGGACATTAACATTGAACCGATATTATGTCCTAAACTTATAACACGATAGCGTTCTTTAACTACAAAAGAATTAATAACTATACTATGAGCAAGAGCATTAAAAGGTGCAACTGATGCAGCTAACATTAAACTAGCTGCAAGCCCTAAATTAGTCATTTGATATTTTACTGCTATCACAAAAAATACACTTGCTGTAATAGTACATATAAATGCGATTTTTAATACTGAATTAACTCCTAAGCGGTCGGCAATAAAGCCGGCAATCGGCATGCAAACAGCAAAACATATTACTATTAAGACTGAAAAAGAACTCATAATAATACCAACTGAAGGTAATACAATCGGTAAATATTGCTTCATAAAGATGATTGCAATTTGATATGTTGCTCCAAAACCTCCGGCTAAAAATATTAACCGTGCAATATTTTTCCATTGCTTTTTAATTATAGAGCTAAGTTTTTCAATAGAATCTTGGCTATGATGTGCATTTTTAAACTCCGGTGTTTCATCAAATTTCCGGCGATAATAAAGAGTTATTAATGCAAGCGGTAAACTTAGTAAAAACGGAATACGCCAACCCCACTCCGGAAAAATATGAGAATTGAAGAAATTAGTTGCACCAATCCCGCATAATAAACCCATTACTCCTGTACATCTAGTTATGGCCGAGGCAGTAAATCGGTATTTTGCTCCTAAATGTTCAATAACATAAATCGCTGCACCGTCATATTCCCCTCCAATAAAAATACCTTGCATAAAGCGACATAAAACTAAAATTATCGTACTCCAAACTCCTATAGAAGAATAATCAGGTAATAAACCTATTATTAAGGTAGGTATTACAATACCGATAATCGTAAAACTTAAGGCTTTTTTTCGACCGTATATATCCCCTATACGTCCAAAAATATAAGCACCCATAGGTTTTGATAAATATGCCGCCGCATAAACGGCAAAAACATTTACAAGCTTTGTTAACGGATCAGTATCGGCTGAAAAGAATTTATCGGCGATAATTGCCGCTGAAAAACCATATAAACTATAGTCGTAATATTCAATAATAGTGCCTAAAAAAGCACCAAGAACTTTATTGCTTGATTTTGTTTGTTTCATTTTAAAGGTATACTGTGAGTAAACGAAAAGTAGGTAGACGAAGTTTAATTTGGAAAAGAGCAAGGCGTCTTGAAGCTGATAATCCTCACGTACTAGTATGTACGCTGCGGTTATCAGCTTCAAGACGCCTTGCTCTTTTCCAAATTAAACGAGTATACATGACCGCTTTGGCCGTTACTTAAAATCCTTCAAAGACCTTTATGTAAAGGTGGACTTCATATATCTAAACTGAATTAGTATTAGACAGGGACGATATCCTAAAAGTTAGTGGTAGTCCTAGGTTAATATTAAGCTCACGAACCAAGCAGCCAAGAGCTAATATATCACTTTCCCATTTTACGTGCAAGGTTTTCTAGGTAACCTGCTATAGTAGTTAAGGTTTCTGCGAATTTTTCTTCGTCGGGATGATTTTTTTGAAAACCGTTTTTATTAAGTTTTTCTGTTAGACTAGCTATTTCAGCTTGAGCATTAAGAGATGCCATAACTAATAATAGCTCAAAAGAGGCTGTGGGACTACCAAGTTTAATTTCCGCTATTTTATCATTCAATTTATTCGCTAAAGATAGTAATTCTTCCTCATCTCCATTATTACAATATAATTGAAAGCTCTTGTTATTTAATGTTATCGTAACAATTGACATAATTATTTTTGCTGTTTTTTTATTTCTTCAAGTTCATTAATATAAATGTTAATTTGATCTAGCATTTTTATATAATTATCTTTTAATTCTTTATTTTCGTTTTGTAATTTTTTAACTTCATTTTGATTATTCGTTTGTGACTGCAATAACTCGTCAAGTTTATGCTCAACTTCTTCCATTAATCTCTTTAATATTTCATTATCCATTTTCTTCTAAGCATTAATTATGAATGGATGACTTACAATAATAATCGATAACATTATAATAGATGTAAGTACTAATTGTTTTTTACGTTTATAATTTATCAATGCCGTAGCTCTTTTTTTACTTAATAATTTTTCAGTTTCGTTCTGTTTAGTAGCTTCTATCTGCTCTGCATTTCGATCTTTTACATTAAGATAATCTAAGTATAATTTTAAGTAACCTTTTACATATACTTCTCCTGGTAAAATATCAAAATCACCCTCTTCTAAAGCTACTAAATATTTTTTTCTAATTTTTAAATCACTAGATACCTGATTTAAAGTTTTACCCGAATCTAACCTAATTTGCTTAAGCATTGACGACATAATTTACTCAAGTTTTTGTAAGAATATTTCAAATTTCTTATTTGCTAAAATAATTATATTTAAGTCTATAGTTTCTTGAGATTTAATTTCTTTAATAAAATCAAGAAAATTTCTAACTAAGTTATTATTATTATCAATCCATAAATCTAAATCAATAGTTGTTTTAGATTTATTAATTATTTTTATTAATAATCTACGTTGTTTGTCATATAAATCATCTTTTAGCGATTGAATACCGAGGCGTCGCCAAAATGAATCGTTCAATTGCTTATCACAAGCTTTACGTAACCAATCAAGACTAAACATATCGCTTATAGCAAAATAAGCTTTTGCTACCTCTTTATCATTCCCTGAAGTTTGCTTTGTTACATATATAATATCAAATACTGAAATTAAATTGTCAAATGTAGCGATAGTAGCAGCAAATGATTCCTCTACCCCGCTAGTTGTATAATAATTTAATTTTTCTTCAAATCTTATTTTAGTTTCTCCGACTAATAAAGTACCTACCGTTTTTCTTAAGTTTTGTGCAGGAACTCTAAACTCTTCTATAGTTTCACTAATATTAATAGGATGCTTTAAATTTTTAATAAACCACGAAATACCACGACGCATTAATTTCGTTATTTCGGTAAACATATCGATTTTTACATTGTAATCAATATTAGTAGGTAGCTTACTTATCGTTTCCCATATATCATCAAGATCAAAAATTTCACAAATAATGGTATATGACCTTATTATATCACAAAGAGGAGCCCCAATCTCACGCTTTACAATACTAATAAGCGGTCCTCCAAGTTGATTAATTATTTTATTTATAGTAACGGTTTTAATAATCTCATGTTTAAGAGGATGAGATAAAATTTCATTACGAAACTTTTTTTGCATCATTTCAGGAAAATAATCTATAAGATATGCATCAAAATATTTATCATGCGAAAAAGTAGAATTAAGTAACTCATGATAAGCCGACCTTTTACTATATGATAGTAGTAAGCAAAGCTCAGGACGAGTTAGTACTTCACCGCTGATAGCTCTTCTATTCAATTCTTCCGCACTAGGCAAGAATTCATTTTCCCGTTCTAATACTTTTTCTTCTTCTAAAATATCTATAAATTGACTAAGTATATTAACGGTTAAAGTAGGAGATAGTTGCATAATTGTTATTGCTTCGGTTTGCTTATAATTATCAAGCAATACTAACTCTTCAACTTGCTTTGTCATATCATTTAGGAGTTTATTACGTTCTTCTAAAGTAATTTTTCCTGAGGTTACCGCACTACTTAAAGCAATCTTGATATTTACCTCATGATCGGAACAATCAACACCTGCTGAATTATCAATAAAGTCAGCATTTATGCGTCCGCCTTTTTTAGCATATTCAACTCTACCTCTCTGTGATACCCCGACATTACCACCTTCTGCTATAACTTTTGCTCTAATTTCTTCACCGTTACATCTAAGGTTATCATTTGTTTTATCACCGATTTCTAAATTATTTTCCGTTTTAGCTTTGATATAAGTGCCTATTCCGCCATTCCACAATAAATCAACATCTGCTTTTAAAATAGCTTTAATTAATTCTTCCGGTGATAATTCATTATCATTTATATCAAGTGATTTTTTAATTTCCGGTGATAATTTTATTAATTTACTACTACGTTCAAATACTTTGCCTCCTTTAGAAATAAGCTTAGAATCATAATCGGACCAATTAGAACCCTTTAAATTAAATAAACGCAAACGCTCATTAAAACTTGATACAGGATCAGGGGTAGGATCAATAAATATATGTTTATGATTAAAGGCAGCAACTAACTTAATAGCCTCTGATCTTAGCATACCGTTACCGAACACGTCTCCCGACATATCTCCTATACCTACGACGGTAATAGGATCTATTTGGACATCTAACCCTAAAGTTTTAAAGTGATTAGTTACGGAAATCCAAGCTCCTTTAGAGGTAATAGCCATTTTTTTATGATCGTAACCTGCAGAGCCACCGGAAGCAAAAGCATCATCAAGCCAGTAATTATATTCTTTTGCCACACTATTAGCGTAATCCGAAAATGAAGCTGTACCTTTATCGGCAGCAACCACTAAATAAGGATCTTCTTTATCATAAATAATAACGTTTTTCGGATGTACTACTTTACCGTCAACGATATTATCGGTTATGTCTAATAAACCTCTCAGGAAATTCTTATAGCATTCTACCACTTTTTCCATATATTCATCACGAGTAAGCCCTCCCTCAGTAAAATGAATATAAAAGCCGCCTTTAGAGCCGACAGGGACAATAACGGAATTCTTCGTCATCTGTGCTTTCATAAGTCCAAGGACCTCAAGCCTATAATCTTCTGCTCTATCCGACCATCTAAGTCCTCCGCGTGATACGGGACCGCCTCTTAAATGAACAGCCTCAAAATCCTTAGAGTAAACAAATGCTTCGGCAAACGGAACAGGTTTAGGTAAACCAGGTACTTTTGAAGAATCAAACTTAAATGAAAAAACATGTTTATGCGGTTGATAGTAATTTGTTCTAGTAATAGCATTAATTATACCAAGCATACTACGTAGTACTTTATCTTCACTACTCATCTCAACGGTTACTAAGTAATTATTCAGTTTATCTTGAATTACATCACAATTATTATCAGGATGTTTAGGATTAAATTTTATATCAAACAGATTTACCAACATTTTTGTATATTCGGGATGTTTAAGTAGTGTTAACTGTACATAACCTTTGCCGTAACTAAATCCCGTTTGATGTAAATATCTTGTTAAAGCTTTGACGAGTTTAACTTGCTTCCAATTAAAACCGGCCAGCACTATCAATTTACTTAAAGAATCATTAGCAAGCATCCCAAGTGCCATTTGATCTAAAGCTTCTTCAACATTTATTTTTAATTCGGTAATATTATCCTTTACCGGTATGATAGAGGTTAAGATAAAATTATATATCCAGCTTTCTTTAATTTCGAGAGCCTCTTTAATTGCAAAAGTTTGTTCATCAATTGCTTTAAAACCTAAATTTTCGATTGGCGGCAATATGTTAGAAAGGGCAAGTTTTACTTTTGGACTATATATTTTTAAGTAAAATTCCGTTTCATTTACAGAAACTAGATTAAACATACATTCTTGTGACTTGCTTGCTTCCATTAAATATTCAATATCTATTAAAGCTATTTCCGGAGAAAATTTTTGTCTATAATCTGCTGGAAAAACATTATCAAAAAGCTTTAAATTAATACCTGCTTGATATTCACTGAATTTTTTAGAAAGCTTAAAATAAAAATCTTCACTCCAACGTGTAGAGATACGATCTAAATCTTGCTGTATTATTTCTGCTTCAAAATTTATTTTATGTTCCCCTTGTGCTTCAAGCGTTACAAAAAGATAAGAAAAATTACCGACTACTTCGGTTATATAGTTGGATAAAATTTTACTACCGAATTTTCCCGCTAAATAACAATCTATCATATTATGTATTTCAGCCGTTAAACGTTCTCGTGGCAGAAAAATTATGATATTAAGAAAAGAACTCGACCAATCATATTGAATAAATAATTTAAGCTTCTTACTCATCATACTTGAGAGCATATGTAAACACATACAATATAAATCGCCTTGATCAATTTGTATTAAAGCTTCTCTCGGTAACGACTCCATTAAAATTCTTAACTTATCGGCATTATAACCGGATAATGCAAAACCGGCTTTCTCAATTACAAAATTAAATTTTTGTCGTAGGATTGGAATATCACTTATTGAATGGTAATACATATTTGAATTATATATGCCGAAAATTATACTTCCCGAAATATATTCACCCGAAGAGTTAAATTTTTTCACTAAGATATAGTCGATTAAATTATCTGAATGGATAAGCGACGCACTATTTATTTTACCGAGTATTATTAATTGATTTTGATATAAAGGATTAGCAGAACATTTTATAATATCATCAATCTCGTCTTTTACTTCTTGCCATATTTTTGCTGCTCCTATTTCATTACTTAATTTTAAAGATTTTACCTCAAAATCAAGAGTCCCTAATAAAACCAAATTATCGTTTTGTAACCAATTTAAGAATTCTTTAGCCTCTTCAAAATTTAATTTATCATTATCAATTATATTTTTAGATAAACCTTGTAATTTTGTAAGTAATTGCGGTAAATGGCTATAGCTTTGCTCTAACTCTTCTAATCTTTCATTTATAGCTTCAGTTAAAAATGTAGTAGTTTTATCGTCAAAATTTCCTAAAATGGTTAAATGCAGTATCGATTCTGATTTTTCATCCGACACAGAATTTTCTAATATTTTTTCTAATTCTCCTTTACTATTTCGGACGCAGTTTATTACCGGATGGAGTAAAAACTTAGTTTGCAAATTCATATTTTTAAGCAGACATATAATAAAATCAACAATATGCGGTTTATTATCAAGTAATATCAAGACATTTATTGCCGGATCATTTTCTATAACCGTCTTTGTTATTGCTATTTTTCTTGCTCTTTCTCCCCTTTGCTTAAAAAACTTAAAGGCTTCATCTGCAAAATTTTGAAATAGTTTTTCTCTATTCTCAAAATCATAATCTATCGGAATATAATTTAAAAACTTTTGAACAAAATCTATATATATGGAACTTGACTCACGTTCCTTGCTAAGTTCTAGAATTTTAGTTTTATAATTCGGGATTTGACAATTTAAACGACTAAAATTTAAAGAGGTTGTTTTTGGGGTCATAATTTTCTCAAGAATAATATTATATGCTATCATGTACTATGATATGTTATTATATTATATATTATTTAATAAACAAAAGTGTATAAAATAAATGGAAACGATATTTGCACAAAGCTCTGCATTCGGTAAAGCAGGCGTAGCGGTTTTTAGGATTTCTGGTCCTAAAAGTTTAGAAGTTTTACAGCTACTTACCCGTAGAGCGGACTTTAAACCACGTATCATGTATTATCAACAAATTACAGTTCCTGAAACTAAGGAGCTAATTGATAATGCTATGGTTGTTTATTTTAAGTCGCCTAATAGCTTTACCGGTGAAGACGTAGTTGAGATTCATACGCACGGCAGTAAAGCTATCTCCATAATGCTTATTAACGCATTGTTAAATATAGCTGATATTCGTTTAGCAGAAGCAGGAGAATTTACCAAAAGAGCTTTTTTAAACAATAAGTTTGATTTAACGGCAGCAGAAGGGATAGCCGATTTAATTAATGCTGAAACTATTATGCAGCATAGGCAAGCAATTAGACAGGCAAGCGGTGGGCTTGAAGAATTATATAATAACTGGCGTAGCAAGCTTTTAAAAATTATCTCTCTGCTTGAAGCTTATATAGATTTCCCTGATGAAAATATACCGGATAGCGTTCTTAATGACGTTAACAACACTCATAAAAATCTTGTAAATGAAATATCTAATTATCTTAACGATAATAGACGAGGAGAACTACTAAATAGCGGTCTTAAGCTTTCAATTATCGGTCCACCGAATGCAGGTAAGTCTAGCTTATTGAATTTTTTAATGCAGAGAGATATAGCAATTGTCTCAAATATTGCAGGAACTACTAGAGATATAATTGAGGGGCATTTAGACATTGGCGGCTATCCTATTATTTTACAGGATACAGCAGGTATAAGAGAAGAAAGTAGTGACATTATAGAGCAAGAAGGTATAAAAAGAGCTATTAATTCGGCTAAAACAGCAGATATTAAAATTATTATGTTTGATACCGAAAAATTAGATTCCTCTATAAATGAAGATATTACAGGTTTAATTGATGAAAATACTATTGTAATAATTAATAAAATCGATTTAATTGAACCTAGTAAAATCTTTTCTATTGAAAATAAATATAAATGCTTAAGAGTTTCAGTAAAAAATAATATTGCTCTTTCAAGTATATTAAAAAATATCGAAAATATTGCCGAAAATATGGCTGGTTTTACCGAAACCCCTTACATAACAAATCAACGTCATCGTCATTATTTAAAACAAGCTCTCTCACATTTAACGGCTTTTAGCTTAGATAATGATTTAGTTCTAGCAACTGAAGATATTAGAATGACGGCACGCTGCATTGGTGCTATTACGGGCGTTATTAACGTAGAAGAAATACTAGGCGAGATCTTTAAAAATTTCTGTATAGGGAAATGATTTTACCGCTGTCACATGGATATAAATATCGTCATTGCGAGCAGGTCTTGTTGTGTGGATACCCGAAACCGTCATTGCGAAGAGCGAAGCGACGCGGCAATCCAGAAAAATAATTAAAAAAATTCTGATATACAGAATTTTTTACTAGATTGCTTCGTCGAATTACTGCGTAATTCTTCTCGCAATGACGAGATTTGTATCCCTAACCCATCTCAAACCCTTTCTCTATATATTAATTTATTTTAACTTTATCTTGACAAAAACATTAATATACTCTAGAAATCACGTTTTATGGTTTTATTAATTAAATTAAAGGAGTAATAATTATGGCACCTGTATTAAATATAAATTTTAAATGCGTTATGCCTATATTTGGAAATGAAATGGTAAGTAGTTTACCGGGTAATGTAAGCCACATCATTCATAAATTAAGCGGTACTATATTTTCATCAGTATATAGTACTGTTGAAGGAGCTTTTAAAAAAGGTTATATGGTGAATAATGCACAGTGTAATTGGAAAAACATTGAACAATCTTTCAGTGAGTCCCCAAATGATTTTTCAATACTACACCAAGAGTGCAATAATGGTTTAAATACTCCAATAAATAACATTTTTACCGATGCAGAAAGTAATCCGCATATACTTTTACAACAAACCGTAACACCTCATCAAAACGGTACGGCTAATATTCTTGGTCAGCTCTATAAAGTAACGAATGATTATATGTTCTCGCAAGGCGATATTACCGAAACTAACGGAGCTGATTTCTTAGGTTTAGATAAATGCACTAAGGAAAATGCTATAAGCGCTTTACAAAACTACAATACCTATAAGAAACATCTAACATCTATCGAAACGCTTACTAATATTCTTCAGGATACTCTAAATCATTTAGGCATATCTCAGGATAATGCTCAAGAAGTAGGGGTAAAAATTTTTGATGTATTAAATATACCCGTTAAATTCACTACTGATAATCTTAAGATTATTCTAAACGCTTTTAACATAACTTTAGATAATGCTCAAGAAGCAGGGGTAAAAACTTTTGATGCATTAAATATACCCGTTAAATTCGCTGCTGATAATCTTAAGATTATTCTAAACGCTTTTAACATAACTTTAGATAATGCTCAATAAGCAGGGGTAAAAACTTTTGATGCATTAAATATACCCGTTAAATTCACTGCTGATAATCTTAAGATTATTCTAAACGCTTTTAACATAACTTTGGACGATATATCCCCTACAGAAAGAACTAACGATGATACAAATGACGGTGGATATACCGTTGCTTATATCACCGCTACGGTATTTGGAATAATAAGTCTAGGTTTTGCAGCTAAATATGGATGGGATTGGTATAAGGGAAAAAATATAAAAGATAAAAATTTAAAGTTAGAGGGTGAAAACATAAAGTTAGAGGATAAAAACATAAAGTTACAAAAGGATAATATAAATCTTAACACACTAATTGAATTTCAAGCTATATTAGATGAAATTATAGAAATTGGAAATTTAACAGATATACTTGCAATACTAAGCAAAACTAATCAAGATACGATAAATTTACATGATCAAGATTATGATATTTCTTCATTAAAATTAAAAATACAAGGTCTAGATAAAGCAATTATAAAGTTAAATTCTGTCTCTAACATATGTACTAATATAAATTCTTTAGGTAACACATTACATAAAATATGTGAACTTCTTAATGGAAAGAATACTTTTATTTCTATTAAATCCTTTGTAGATTTAATAAAAGAATTGAGGAAAACAGATATTAAATCCGAAGAACACAAAAACTGTCTTGAGAAAATATTCGAGACGCTACTTGGAATTAATGAAACCTCAAGCGGAGAATATACTTATATTCCAGAAGAAGAGTTACAAAATCATGAAATACCATTATTAGCCGCTGATCCTCAGGCATAGGAGTATAGAACATTGTTAGTATCATAACAAACCATCATTGACTTTTTAAAAGTTATATATAAAATGATACTTGGAGTAGCAAAGTGCTATTTCGGGGTGTCGAAACCTCTGCCAAAAGTGAGAACATTTCTCACAAAACCGATGTAATCCTAAACTTCACGGTCGGGGTTATAATAGTTATGTCCAAGGTTTAAAGCTTAAGCTTTAAACCTAAAGGCTATTATGGCTATCGTTGATGGTTTTCTTACTTCCCCAGTGATTGTGTTTAAGAAGTCAAGATAATTTGTTTATATTGTTCCTGCCAAGGTCGTTTGTTTTTAACAATATTATTGATAATAATTATTATCTTTCGCATTACAGCAGTAAGAGCTAATTTTTTGGCTTTTCCTTTTTCCACAAGTCTTTTATAAAAAGGTTTAACGGCGGAATTACATCTTACAGAAGTAACAGCTGCCATATATAATGCTGCCCGTACTGTTTTTCTACCACCTTTAGTTTTTGCTTTAAATCGTATTTTCCCACTTTCCTTACAGTGAGATGCTACCCCTACTAAAGAAGCAATTTGTTTACAATTTAAATTACCAAGCTCTGGTAATTCTGTAATTAAGGTTATTGCTATAATAGAACCAATACCTGGGATAGTAATAAGTAAATTATATATTTCTTTGTAACTTTCTAGATTTAAAATAAGATGTAATATAAGCTTTTCTACTTCTTCCTTTTGGCTATTAAGTAAATCAATAACATTATTTATACTATTAATTATTTTTTGATTAGTAACTCTACGTAAGCGATTGCGTTCAGATACTATCATAGTAATTAATTGGTTACGTCTAGATGTAAGTTCTTTTAATTCTTTTTCTATCTCATTCGCTACTTTTCTAGACTCAGGGTTAATTTTTTCTGCAAATAATGCTAACATTTGTGCATCAATAGTATCAGTTTTTGTAAACTTACCTCTCATAGTTCTAAATGCTGATGTAAAATAAGGATTAACTACTGATACCAAATAGCCTGTTTTTTGTAAGGTTTTTGCTGCTTTATATTCAAGTCCACCAGTAGATTCAATTACAATTTTAGCTATATTATAATCCGCTATATATTCAACTAGCTCCTTAATTCCTTTTTGATCATTATCAAAAACTTTATATTTATTCAATGGGTGTAACCAAACGTCTAAAGTATTTTCAGATACATCGATACCTATAAAAATATGCTTTGTCATGTTTTTCTCTCCTGTCCTATGTACGAGCTAAGGTGTTATTCACTTGATCTTAATGGTTGATCGTAAATAACCACTTGCTCTATTGATTGTTCGGAACCAAATGAAGTAAGGAGTAACACACCGGGGCACGG
>NZ_JWSW01000087.1:0-33601 GCF_000828125.2 Rickettsia asembonensis
GTAATTATCCTATTGTGACTGTAACGCACTTACCAAATGAATTCCATAAATTTATAATATTGGTAATAACAATTGCTTCACGTTTTTGTGATGATATTTTTTTAGTTAATAGAGATGAACCAATACATCTCTTAATTCTTGAAATTTGAGCTTCAATTAGTGCTCTAATTCCATAACAGTATTTTTTATAAAATGCATAAATGTTACCTTTTTTACTAATATAACGTACAACCTTATCATGCCATATGCTGTTATCTTGAGCATATATTTTAGCATTACGTGGGGGAGGAATTACTGGCGTAATACCACGATTACTCAATTTCTCAACTCCTTCAATACTATAGTAAGCACCATCAGCAATTACTCTATCTGCTGATATATTCCATGGTATTAAGTACTCTAGCATCTCTATATCAGCAGTATGGCAATCAGTAATCTCAACATTATGAATATTCATTTCAGGATCTATAGAAATATGCATTTTCTGCCATGGCTTATTCTTGCAGACTTTATTGTATTTCGTTGCATACCAGTTACTAGCTGTATTAAATCTAAGACCTGTGCTATCTAGTATCAGAGATATAGCTTCGCCATTCTTGATACGACCGGCAAGTTTATTGCAAAACTGTTTAACCTCTAATGGTATCTGCGAAAATAAATCACATAGATGACCAAAACTTGGTACTGGAATCTCAAGACCCTTACTACGCCATAGATCCTCAAAGTAACCTGTTATTTGACGCTGCCCAAAACCAAATAAACGATATAATGTATAAATTAGTTGTATATATGGTACTTGGTATGTCGCTGCCCTCCCAGATTCTCCCTCTACATAAGGTTGAGCATTAATGAATAAAGACTCTGGATCCCCTTTAGGAAAATACAGGCTGATTATCCCTCTTTAGTCTTAAACTCTTATTATATTGCGACCAATTTGTTATTTTATATTTTGGCTTATCTGTTTTTCTGGGCAAACCTGCTTTTACTCTTTCTTTGTAGGGCATTCTAAATTTATAACTTATCTAATTCAGAATATTATATACCATTCCCTCTATACTTTATAGATGTTTTTAATACCCTTCCGAACAAAGCCATTTTACCACAACTACAAGAATATCGGATTTAAAGAAACTATAATTATTGAATATGAGCTTTTAAATAGTGATAAAAATATGGTAAAGTATTGGTTAATGTTAATTAATACTTCAAATATAAAAGAGGAATTAGAAAAATTAATGGAATATTTAAGTGCATCTCTTAATTTAAAATTTACGTATATTTACTTTTAATGTCTTTTAAAAAATATATCTTTTTACTGTTTATAGTTTTTCTTGTTCAAGGTTGCAGCAGTATTAAAGAATCTAGCGATACTACATTACTTTCTACTACTTCATCTCAATTAAAGCAAAAATATAAAATCAGTCATGCGGATTTAGTAGTACAGTATGATTTAACAAATAAAAATAGCAAATGTATATATGCAAAAAACTTAGGTCTAATAATTAATAACCCTAAACAAAATAAGATTTTTCTACAAAAATTCCATAATAAAAATCCGGCAGAATTTAATAAAGCAGCCGAAATAAAAATAGCTGATATAAAGACAGTTGTAACAAAGCTAAATTTAAAATATAAGTTTCTTTCTAAACCGGAAGCTAGCTATTTTGCAAAAAAACAAACTCATAGGAATAATATCTCAGAATTAATCAAACTTGATAGAATGATTAGCATGATTCCACTTATGATGCCGGAATATGAGCCGAAAATTACTAGCCATTACGGAACTAGGAAAAGTCCTCATAAAAAGAAAAGAAAAAAGAAATGTTTCCATAGCGGTATTGATTTACAAGCTAAAAAAGCAGCACCAATATATGCAGCAGCAAGCGGAATTGTTATAAAAGCCGCTAGAGCATCTGATTACGGGAATTTTGTTGAGATTAAACATGGACACAAATTTGTTACGAAATATGCTCATTTAAAGGAAATGTCAGTTAAGGAAGGAAATAAAATTAAGCGGGGTCAATTTATCGGTATACAAGGAAAAACCGGTAATGCTACGGGTGAGCATTTGCATTTTGAAATTCTACTAGACAACAAAGCAATCAATCCGTTTGACTTTATTTTTAACTGCCGTAAATGTTGATAAATAGGTTTTATTGTATAGTTTCATGTCATTCCCTAGCTAAAAGGGGTGTTGTTGCATGGCTCAACTCCACCACCGTCACCCCGTGGCTTGTCCACGGGATCTAGTTAAAAATACTAATAATATTAGTATTTTTAGTTGTTTTTTGCTGGATACCGTGGACAAGACACGGTATGACACCGAGGCGTTTTTCGAGCCACTTAACAACACAAATATTAACCTAATTTATATTAATATGATCAAACTTTTATATCCTGAATTTTGGCAGAAGCGAAATATTATAGCTTATTTGCTTTTGCCTATAAGCTTGATATATCAATTTTTAGGCTATTTACGAGTTAGTTTAGCACGTCCTATTATGTTGCCTGCTAAAGTTATTTGTGTCGGTAATTGTAGCGTAGGAGGTACGGGTAAGACGCAGATAGTAATGTATCTAGCCAAATTACTGAGAGCTAAAAATGTAAGTTTTATAATAGTAACTAAGGCTTATGGTAGTAATCTTAAAAGTACAACTACCATACATCAAGGACATACAGCATTAGAGGTAGGAGATGAAGGAGTAATACTTGCAAAGTATGGAACAGTTATTGCTACTAAAAATATTAAAGAGATTTTACCATTAATTAACGAGCTTAAACCTGATGTAATAATAGTTGATGATTTTCTACAAAATCCTTATTTTCATAAAGATTTTACTATAGTTTCGGTAGATAGCCAAAGGCTTTTCGGTAACGGATTTTTGATTCCAGCAGGTCCTTTAAGACAATATCCAAATAAAGTCCTTGATGCAGCTGATTTAATCTTTTTAGTCAGTAGCAATCACGATAAAATACAAAATGAACTAGTGTCTTATACAGGTAAACTAATAAATGCTCAAATAGTTCCTTCAAATAATATAGATAAAATTAAAAATTATTTTGCTTTTAGCGGTATCGGTAATCCTGAGCGTTTCTTTTCGACTTTAAAAAATTATGGACTGAATATAACCGGTTACAAAATTTTTCCTGATCATTATAATTATTTACAAGCAGATTTGGAAAATTTATATTCATTAGCTAAAGAGCATAATGCTACCTTAATTACTACACGAAAAGATTATGTTAAGTTTAGTGAATTTAACTATAATGATATTATTTGTTTGGATGTAGAATTATCTATCAACAATCCTGATTTATTAAATGAAAAAATTTTTAAAAAAGCTCAAACATTTAATTGAGTATTTTGTTGTTATTATATTCCTTAAAGTAATAGGAATGCTCGGTATAGATAGAGCAGCAGATATTTGTAGTTTCATAGCTCGAAAAGTAGGTATATTATTTGCCGTTAATAAAATTGCTAGACGAAATATTAGAGCAGTATTCGGCGATAGTTTTGATATCCAAAAAACCATAGATCAAACTTGGGATAATTTTGGTAGATTCATCGGTGAAAGTGCTTATGTTAATAAAATGAGCGACACTGAGCTAGAACATAGAGCCGAAATAATAGGTTTTGAGAATATAAAAAAGCTTGAAGGACAACCGTTTTTGTTATTTAGCGGTCACTTTGCTAATTGGGATATTGGCCTTAATCTCTTGCATAAATCTTATCCAAAATTTGCCGTGATTTATCGTAAGGCAAATAACCCTTATGTTAATAAGCTAATTAATGAAAGCCGGGCTAGCGATAAATTGAGGCTTATACCGAAAGGTCCTGACGGTAGCAGAGCTTTAGTTAGGGCTATTAAGGAACGTGAGGCTATTGCGATGCTTGTTGATCAAAAAATGAATGACGGGATTGAAGTGCCGTTTTTAGGATACCCTGCTATGACTGCGAACGCCATCGCTAAAATTGCCTTGCAGTATAAATATCCGATTATACCCTGTCAAATTATCCGAACTAAAGGCAGCTATTTTAAAGTAATAGTTCACCCACAGTTAAAATTTGAGCAAACCGGTGATAATAAAGTTGATTGCTATAATATTATGCTTAATATTAATCAAATGCTAGGAGGATGGGTTAAACAAAATCCTTCTCAATGGTTCTGGTTTCACAATAGATGGAAGAAATAATTTATACTCGTTTAATTTGAAAAATTGGGATTGTGGCATGAATCGGCTTTCCGTCATTGTATAAATACAGTAAATTTTTGAAATTAAAAGCTCGATTTATCTCGCTTTATGCTGGATTCCCGCTTCCGCGGGAATGACATCGGTATCCACACAACAATGCCTTGCTAGCAGTCGTAGTACTTGCGTAGCAATCTAGAAAAATAATAAAAATCCTGAGATTGCGGACGTACAATTACTTGCGTAATTTTCTTGCAATGACGGAAAAACCTGAGTCACGTAACAACACTTAAGAAAGCATAGTCCGTAATTTTTCAAGTACTTCTTGGGCATGGTTTTTAGCATTTACCGAACGCCAAATATGCTTAACTATTCTTTCCTTATCAAGTAAAAACGTAGCTCTATCAATGCCCATATATTTTTTACCGAACATTGATTTTTCTATCCATACCCCTAATTGTTCACACAAATTTGAATTTGCATCAGAGGCCAAATCAAATCCCAAACTATATTTTTCTTTAAATTTATCGTGAGAGTCAAGCTTATCTTTAGATACTCCAATAATTACCGTATTAAGTTTATCGAATTCCGGTTTTAGCCTATTAAAATCTTGTGCTTCAATAGTACATCCTGGTGTATCGTCTTTCGGATAAAAATATAATACTACGAATTTTTCTTTTAAATCCGATAGTTTAATTATTTTATCGTTACCTATGTGCAGCGAAAAATCAGGAGCTTTTTTTCCTAGTTCTAATGTCATAACATCCTCAAATCTATTTGACACAATAGACCTTTTTGGAAACTCTACTTCTGCTGGTAATTTGTGCGTCGATCCGGTACTCGCATCCTCACACTAGTATGTACGTTGCGGTGCTGTGTTCCGTGTCTCCTTCAAATTCCCTACCATAAGCGAGTTTCTGAAGAGGTCTAATAAACTATATATTAAATAGGTATTTTTTAAAATTGCTTTTTAAGATTATATTATTTATGATTCTGAATATATAATATTTAAGTTTAATTTTTATTAACTATTTTCAAAAAGAGGTGTTATGAGAACTATAGGTGAAGCACTTGAAGAATTACATAAAAACCTTAAGAATTCTGCTGAAATTATTACTGTCGACTTTAATAAAAAATGTCATGAAGTAGCGAATAAATTATCCGTCAAAATTAATGATTTAGAGGAATATGCTAAGGATAGTAAAGACCACTCTTTAGAAACTATAAAAGAGCAATATAAAAGTTTAACGAAAGAGTTGCAGGATTATCAGAAAAATTAAAGATGATAAAGTAGAAGAATATAGACAAACTCTTGTAAAAAAACTTAATGATTTAAGTAAGAAAATTGAACAATATAACAATAAATATAAATAATCGGAGAATATAATGAAAAGAATATTAATAACACTAGGGGCTACCGCTACATTATTATTAACACCTAGCATTTTTGCAGATTCGCCTACCAAGGATGAAACAAAAGCAAATGAAGTGCAAACTGAAGAAATAGCTACAAGCAGTACAAAAACAATTACCGAAAATTTACAGGAATTAAAAGACAATTTAACAAACTTAGCCCAAACGGGAGCCGATAAATTTAATCAGACCTTAAGCATACTTATGATCAGATAGCACAAAGCGTTGCAGAGATAAAAAAGAATGTGAAAGATCAGAAAGATAAAAAAGGTGAAGAACTGCAAAAATCTATAGATGATGTAAAAGCAAAAATGGAAGATTATAAAAAAGCAGGAAGCAAGAAGAAGTGCGTCAGCACCTAGTGGATAAATTAGAAGAGCTAAATAAAAATATTAACGAATATAATAAAGAAAAAGCAAATTCGTAATTTTATTTAGTGGGTTTTGGTTCTACCATTGTCACCCCGTGGCTTGACCACGGGGTCCAGCCTTTTTTAATTTTTTCTGGATACCATGGTCAAGCCACGGTATGACATCATTAAAAAATCGGTATTATCTATGACTATTACCAAAGAAAAAATTTCAGCTATGTTAAGCTCCAAATTGGGTTTTTCAAATAATTTATGCGAGGAAATAGTTAATACGGTTTTTTCTAATATTTTAGAAATAGCAAAAGAGCAAAAATTAACTTTAAAGAATTTTGGCAGTTTTGAGGTTAAACAAAAAAATCCACGTCCCGGAATAAATTTTCATACTAAATCACCAATAATTATAGAATCAAAAAAGAATTTACGTTTTGTCCCGTCTTCCAAATTAAAAGCTCTAATTAACGAACATGATAAACAATAGATTAATAGACTCTTTGCAGAATGAAACTAATAAAGAGGAATTTGAAGGAAACACGGAACGCAGCACCGCAGCGTACACTTTAGTACGTGAGGATGCGAGTACCGGATTGACGTACAAATTACCTTTAGAAGCGAGTTACGTAAGGAGTCTAACAAAAAAATATTATTCTGCTAGTGAGGTAATTAAGCATTTAAATATTGCTTTACATCAATTAAGATATCTAGAGACAAAAATCCCTGATTTATCTAATTATAAAATAAATAATAGAAAATATTATACTGTTAATGATATCGATCTACTTCAAAAATCTTGTTACAAAACGAGTTATACGAAGATCAACTTGGAAAAGAGTAATCGGCCTGTAAGCCGAGGAGCGGAGCGTACAGAAGTACGTGAGCATCTGAAGGTTTACAAAGACGACGTAGCCAATTTTGGGGGCTCATCGAGTAGAATTGATATATTACTTACCAACTTCCATAATTTATCCTTTCAAATAAAAAAAATTCTTGCCGATTCCTCTATGATTTGCGTATAGTACTTGTCATATTACGTTTTAAAGAAAAGAAAGGAGCATATTATGACAATAAGACAAATGGTAAAGCCGGTAATTATAGGTATATCCGGTCCTGAATTAACCGATGCCGAAAGAGAATTATTTGAAGAGCATAATCCTTTAGGTGTAATTTTATTCCGTCGTAATATTAGAAAGAATGATAACGGTGAGCAGGATAAAGAAACTCTTATTAAGCTTATTGCAGATATAAAAGAAGTATTAGGAGAAAATACTATCATCTCTATAGATCAAGAGGGCGGTAGGGTAAAAAGGCTCATAGCACCGACTTTTTATGATGCTCCGGCTGCGAAGGACTTTACTAATCCCCAAACATGTAAACACAATTATAGCAATATAGGCAAAGAGCTAAGAGAAGTAGGTATTAATCTAGATTTTGCTCCGGTTGCGGATTTGATTCACGAAGGAGCAGATAAGATAGTCGGAGATAGAAGTTTTGGTTTAGAGCCGGAAGTAGTCGTACCTTTATGTTTAGCTGCTATAGACGGATTACAAGAAGAGAAAGTCGGGGCTTGCATCAAGCACATTCCAGGGCATGGTAGAGCTAAAATAGATAGCCATATAGGGTTACCTATTGTTGATACTAGCTTAAAAGAATTAGAGGATACAGATTTTAAAGTATTTAAGGAGCTAGCGAAGCACGATAATATTAAACTTGCTATGACGGCACATATAATTTACAAAGCTCTTGATTCTGAGAATCCTGCCAGCCTATCAAAAAAAGTTATAGACTATATTAAAAATAATATCGGCTTTAAAGGGCTTATTATTTCCGATGCAATAGATATGAAAGCTTTAAGCGGTAGTATGGCAGATATTACCAAAGGAGTTTTAGATGCAGGCGTAGATATAGTACTTGAATGTACCGGAGAATTTAACAAAATGTCTGAAGTTCTAGGTAGTGTTTCGGAAAGTTCTATAGATAAATTTTTTGATCTGTTAATTGCTTGATGCTGTGTTCATTTAATGTCATACCGCGGTCCCGCCGCGGTATCTTAGGATGCAGTCTGTGATGCAAGATCTCGTGATCAAGTCAATAGTACCGGACATTTTTTTAAAGATCCCGATGTCATCCCCGCGAAAGCGGGGATCCAGACTAAAAAATCTTTAAAATTAAAGATTTTTTATTACATAGTTTTTGTAAAATAAAGCTTTTTTTTAAAAGCTTTATTTTACTGGATTCCCGCCTACGCGGGAATGACATAGAACAAAAATTGTCCGGTACTATAGATCAAGTCATGGGATGACAATGGAACTACATTAATCTAAGTTAAAATTAATTAAACAATTTTATTGAAAAAATTTATTTTTACTATTAATCTGTTTTTTAATTTTTAGTTAAAGAATTAATTTTATAAATTACTTGAATAGTATTATGAACAATCTTGTGGATTTAAGTTCTAAAAGCTATATGTAATCTTTACTAAGAATAGAGATATACAGAATTTTAGGTAGCAGGAGAGGATTTGATTTGTGATATTGTTAATCTGCTTAAAGAAGATTTAAATAAAGCAGATATAGAAAATGAGATATATATGCGTCTTAAAGAACCTTATTCTGTTTTAAAAAAGATGAAAAGGAAAGAAGTGCCGATTGATGCGTTGAAAGACTTAATTGCATGTAGGATTATAGTTAAATCTAAAGCTTTATGCTATAATGCTTTGGACGTAGTTAAGAGTTCTCCGCATTTAGATTGGTTATACACTAAAGATTATATCAATAGACCAAAAAGCAACGGCTATCAGTCTCTTCATAATATAATGCAGCTTTTACATTCTAAACGTAATTTTGAAATACAGATAAGAAGTGAAGATATGCATAAAGATGCTGAGCTTGGTAGAGCGGCTCATTTAAATTACAAAGAAGAACAAGACCGTCATTTGAAAAAAGTTTTTGACGTTAGTAATGACACGATACTTTCTAAAGCACGTCAAATGGTGAAACAATTTGAAGGATTAGAAGAGCAAATTGTAGAATATGAAAAAGAAATTATGCATATTTGGGATACTAAATACGACGAAATGCTAAAATGGGAAAATACTGCTGAAGTGCTAATATTTAATGAAGAGTAGTTTTTTCGTCATTGCGAGGAGGCATTGCTGGAATGACATAAAGGGCTGGATACCGTGGAGTGGTCACGGTATAATACTGATAAGGCATAACACCAATGTGATAAAAATATAACATTTATTAAAACTTTATAAAAAAACTATAGCGATGCTTGTAATTATATACAATATATAGTATGCTCAGCCCGTAGTTTAGAAACTATTGAAACAAAATATTAGGTTATTTCCTTATCAAATGCGGGATGTATTGACTCACATTTGATAAGTTTGTTTTAATACTAGGTACTAAATTTAACTTAAAATATAGGAAAAAAATTATGGCTCAAAAACCAAATTTTCTAAAAAAATTAATTTCCGCAGGATTGGTAACTGCTTCTACAGCTACCTTAGTAGCCGGCTTCGTAGGCTCAGCTATGGGTGCTGCCGCGCAGCAGAATAGAACGACAGCTGGAGTTACTACAACTGTTAATGGTGTGGAATTTGACCAAACTGCCGCTCCTGCAAATCTTGCAGTTGCTCCAAATGCAGTTATTACGGCTAATGCTAATAAGGGTATTAATTTTAATACTCCAGCAGGTAGTTTTAACGGTTTGTTTTTAGATACTGCAAACGATTTAGCAGTGACAATTAGTGAAGATACTACCTTAGGGTTCCTCACGAATATTGCTAATAACGGTAACATCTTTAACCTTACTCTTGCTGCCGGTAAAACTCTTACCATAACAGGACAAGGTATTACTGCTGCACAAGCTGGTGCTACAAAAAATGCTCAAAATGTTGTTACACAAGTTAATGGTGGTAATACTATTGCTAATAATGATCTTAGCGGCGTAGGAACAATAGATTTTGGTGCTGCACCTTCTACATTAGTATTTAATTTAACAAATCCTACAACTCAAAAAGCTCCTCTTATACTTGGAGATAATGCTGTAATAGCTAATGGTGCTAACGGTACATTAAATGTTACTAATGGATTTATTCAAGTTTCAGATAAAACTTTTTCTACTATTAAGACAATTAATATCGGTGACGGTCAAGGTTTCATTTTCAATACTGATGCTACTAATGGTAATGCTTTAAATTTACAAGCAGCTAATGCTACTATTAATTTTAATGGAACAGACGGCACAGGTAGATTAGTATTATTAAGTAAGAATGGTGCTGCTACCGACTTTAATGTTACAGGAAGTTTAGGTGGTAATCTAAAAGGTATTATCGAATTTAACACTGTTGCAGTAGCCGGTCAACTTGCAGCTAATGCAGGCCCTGCTAATGCGGTAATAGGTACCGATAATGGAGCTGGTAGAGCTGCAGGATTTGTTGTTAGCGTAGATAATGGTAATGCAGCAACAATCGCTGGACAAGTTTATGCTAAAGACATGGTTATACAAAGTGCTAATGCAGGCGGACAAGTAAATTTTGGACACATAGTTGATGTTGGTACAGATGGTACTACTGCATTTAAAACAGCAGCTACTACAGTTGCAATAACCCAGAACTCAAACTTTGGTGCCGTTGATTTCGGTAATACTGCCTCACAAATTACAGTTCCTGATACTAAGGTTCTTACAGGTAACTTCACAGGTGATGCTAGCAATAACGGTAATACTGCGGGTGTGATAACTTTTGCTGCTAACGGTACTTTAGCAAGCGGTAATGCTGATGCAAATGTTGTGGTAACAAATAAAATTACAGCAATCGAAGCAGCAGGTGTCGGAGTTGTCCAATTATCAGGAACACATACTGCTGAATTACGTTTAGGAAATGCTGGTTCTCAGTTTAAGCTTGCTGATGGTACAATTATCAATGGTAACGTTAACCAAACTGTTCTTGTCGGTAATGCTGCTCTTGCAAATGGTGCTATTCAGTTAGATGGAAGTGCTACAATTACCGGTGATATAGGTAACGGTGTTGGTAATGCTGTTCCGATACAAGGGATTACTTTAGCTAACGATGCTTCAAAAACATTAACACTTGGTGGAGCAAATAATGCCGGTGGAACAATTGATTTCCTAGCTAACGGTGGTACTATTAAATTAACAAGTACTCAAAATAATATTGTAGTTGATTTTGATTTAGCTATCACTACTGATCAAACAGGTGTTGTTGATGCAAGTAGCCTAACAAATGCTCAAACTTTAACTATTAGTGGTAATATTGGTACTATTGCAGCTAATAATAAAACTCTTGGACAATTTAATATCGGCTCAAGTAAAACAGCTTTAAATAGTGGTGATATTGCTATTAATGAGTTAGTTATTGGAAATAACGGTTCAGTACAACTCGCTCACAATACTTACTTAATAACAAAAACTACGAATGCTGTAAATCAAGGTAAAATAATATTTAATCCTATTTTAAATGATAATATGACTCTTGCAGCCGGTACAAATTTAGGTAGTGCTGCAAACCCACTTGCAGAGATTAATTTTGGAGCTCCAGCTGGGGCAGCTGTAGACACAACATTAAATGTCGGTAAAGGTGTTAATTTATATGCTACTAATATTACTACTGCTACTCCTAACGTTGGTACGTTCAGCTTTACTGCGGGTGGAACAAATATAGTAAGCGGTACAGTTGGTGGACAGCAAGGTAATAAGTTTAATACTGTAGAATTAGATAACGGTACTACTGCTAAGTTCTTAGGTAACGCAATATTTAACGGTGAAACTACAATTGAAGATAACTCTATCTTACAAATCGGCGGTAACTATACTGCGGACTTTGTCGCATCTGCTGATGGTACCGGTATAGTAGAATTTGTTAACACCACTCCTATTACCGTAACATTAAACAAACAAGCTGGACCTGTTGATAATTTAAAACAAATAACAGTTTCCGGTCGCGGTAACGTAGTGATTAATGAAATAGGTAATGCAGGTAATAACCATGCGGCGACTGATACAATTTCTTTTGAAAATGCAAGTTTAGGTGCAGCTTTATTCTTACCTAACGGTATCCCATTAGACGGTTTAACAATTAAAAGTACAGTAGGTAATGAAACAGCTACAGGTGATTTTGATGTTCCTAGACTGATTGTTTCAGGGGTTGATAGTGTAATCGCTGACGGTCAAGCAATCGGTGATCAGGATAATATCGTAGGTCTTAGTCTTGGAAGTGATAATGGTATTACTGTTAATGCTACTACATTATATGCAGGTATTGGTACTACAAAAGATAATCAAGGTACTGTCACACTTAGCGGCGGTATTCCTAATACCCCTGGTACAATTTATGGCTTAGGCGAAGGTATTGGAGCTCCAAAGTTAAAGCAAGTAACGTTTACTACAGACTATAACAACTTAGGTAATATTATCACAACTAACGCAACAATTAATGACGGTGTAACTGTTACTACAGGTGGTGTAGCCGGAACAGATTTCGACGGTAAAATTACCCTTGGAAGTGTTAACGGTAACGCTAATGTAAGATTTGCTGACGGTACATTTTCTGATTCTACAAGTATGATTGTTACTACTAAAGCTAATAACGGTACCGTAACTTACTTAGGTAGTGCATTAGTCGGTAATATAGGTAGTTCAGATACTCCTGTAGTTTCTGTTAAATTTACAGGTAGTGATGATGGTGCAGGATTACAAGGAAATATTTATTCACAAGTCACAGACTTTGGTACTTATGACTTAGCTGTTTTAAATTCTAACGTAATTTTAGGCGGTGGTACTACTGCTATTAACGGTGAAATCGATCTTCTTACAAATACCTTAACATTTGCAAGCGGTACTTCAACATGGGGAAGCAATACTTCTATTGAAACTACTTTAACAGTAGCAAACGGTAATATAGGTCACATCGTTATTGCAGAAAATGCTCAAGTTAATGCAACAACTACAGGAACAACAACTATTAACGTACAAGATAATGCCAATGCAAATTTCAGTGGTACACAAACTTATACTTTAATCCAAGGTGGTACTAGATTTAACGGTACTTTAGGAGGTCCTAACTTTGCTGTAACCGGAAGTAATCGTTTCGTAGATTACGGTTTAATACGTGCTGCTAACCAAGATTATATAATAACACGTACTAACGATGCAGCAAAAGTAGTTACTAATGATATCGCAAATAGCCCATTTGCAAGTGCACCAGGTGTAGGTCAGAACGTTACAACATTTGTAAATTCAACTAATACTGCGGCGTATAATAATCTTCTTTTAGCTAAAAACGGTACAGATTCTGCTAACTTTGTTGGAGCTATTACTACCGATACAAGTGCAGCCGTAACTAATGCACAATTAGATATAGCAAAAGACATCCAAGCTCAACTTGGTAACAGATTAGGTGCTCTTAGATATTTAGGTACTCCTGAAACTGCTGAAATGGCTGGACCTGAAGCTGGAGCAATACCGGCTGCGGTTGCTGCAGGTGACGAAGCTGTTGACAATGTAGCTTACGGTATATGGGCAAAACCTTTCTATACTGATGCACATCAAAGTAAGAAAGGCGGTTTAGCTGGTTATAAAGCTAAAACCACCGGTGTCGTAATCGGTTTAGATATGCTAGCTAACGATAACTTAATGATCGGTGCTGCTATCGGTATCACTAAAACCGATATAAAACACCAGGATTATAAGAAAGGTGATAAAACCGACGTTAACGGTTTTTCATTCTCTCTATATGGTGCCCAGCAGCTTGTTGAGGACTTCTTTGCTCAAGGTAGTGTAATATTTAGCTTAAACCAAGTGAAGAACAAAAGTCAGCGTTACTTCTTCGATGCTAACGGTAAGATGAATAAGCAAATTGCTGCCGGTAATTACGATAACATGACATTCGGTGGTAACTTAATGGTCGGTTATGATTACAATGCAATGCAAGGTGTGTTAGTAACTCCAATGGCAGGACTTAGCTACTTAAAGTCTTCTGACGAAAACTACAAAGAAACCGGTACAACAGTTGCAAACAAGCAAGTTAACAGCAAGTTTAGCGATAGAACTGATTTAATAGTAGGTGCTAAAGTAGCTGGTGGTACTATGAATATAACTGATCTTGCGGTATATCCGGAAGCTCACGCTTTTGTAGTTCACAAAGTAAATGGTAGATTATCTAAAACTCAGTCTCAGTTAGATGGACAAGTTACTCCGTTCATCAGCCAGCCTGACAGAACTGCTAAAACATCTTACAATGTAGGTTTAAGTGCAAGCATAAGACCTGATGCTAAGATGGAATACGGAATCGGTTATGATTTCAATGCTGCAAGTAAGTATACTGCACATCAAGGTACTTTAAAAGTACGTGTAAACTTCTAATCGCTTTCCCGATTAGCAAGTTTATAACTTTCTAAAGAAAAAAGCTCTCTTTGAAAAAAGGGGACTTTTTTTTATTCTTTCTTCGTGCCTACAGATCTTGTTGCATGAATACTGAGTCGTCATTGCGAACGACCTAAGTGTTGTTGCATGGCTCAATTTTACCACTGTCATCCCGTGGCTTGACCACGGGGTCCATAAAAACAATAAAAAATATTAATAATTTAGTATTTTGAGCTGGATCCCGTGGTCAAGCCACGGGATGACAGTGGTAAAATTGAGCCATGCAACAACACTTAGGTCGTTCGCAATGACGACTCAGTATTCATGTGGACAATGCTATGCAAGAATGACATTACCTACTTTTCCACCCAGTGCAATATCTTCATTAATCTCAAATTTTTATTGACTTCTAGTCGAAAAGATATAAAGCTTTACAGCTAGAAATTTAAAATTAGTAAATATTATGAAAAAATATATATTAGGGATTATTATGCTTCTAATAAGCGGAACTATATTTGCTCAAAGTCAAATATCTAATTTAGTTGTACCGGTTAGCTATTTTATAAATCATGTATCGCAATTGGAAAAGCTAAAAGAAAATCTTAATAAATACAAGCAATCTAGTGTAGTAGGGGGAAGCGGTATGGGTAAAACCCAGCTTGCTAGGATGTACGCTTATGAAAATAAAGATAACTATAACATACTTTGGTTTATTGATTGTAATCTAAATATAGAGCAACAATTACTTAAATTATCTAAAGCTATTAATACCGAGGTAAAATTACCGGTGATTTCAGAAGATATGGCAGTGATGAGGAAAGATTTAATAGCTTATCTAGCAAGTAAAGATAAATGGTTATTGGTGTTTGATAATTTAAAAATAGGCGAGAATAAGAAAATAGAGGATTTTATTAATTGGGAATATAACGGTAATATTATAGTTTGTTCTCAAGATGATGAATTATTATCTAATATAATCAAAGCAAATGCTTTCACTAAGTCGGAAACTGTGTTACTTGCAAAAAATATATTGGAAAATAAAAATCCGGAATTAATAAATTTTTTGACCTAAGAATTTGGAGGATATCCGATTCTCGTAGTTCAAGGAGCACAAATATTAAATCAAGTACAAGGTTTGAACTTAGAGGAATATAAGTAAAAGCCTCTAAGGATAAAATTGGGCTAAATATAAAACTTGTTAGCAATGAATTAAAACCTAGTGCTAAAAGATTACTATATGGGATAGCATTGCTTAATAATCAAAGTTTTTCAAAAGAATTATTAAATTCTATTACTGAAGATAAGAATAGTCAAGATGATGATATTTATCAGCTTTCTAAATTTGCTTTGATCTCTAATATTGAACCTAATGAAGTTAATCCGATATTTGAAATGCATAATGTTATAGCTGAAAAAATATTACAAATAAATGGAGATAAAGGAAATAAAGAATATCTTGAACTTAGTGTTACTAATCTTTTAAATTCTATACCTAAAAGTTTAGTAAAGGGGCGTATTTTTAGAAATGCTAAAACTATGTTGGATAATATTGAGATAATTACAAAAAATGCAGAAAAATACGATATATCAATATATAAAATTTTAGAGTTAAAATTAAATTTATTAATACAATATGCTAATTCTTCAGATTTATATAACTCAAAAAAATTAGTAAATTGGTTTAATAAAAACGATCAAAAAGGTAATTTTAAATTATGGACAATGAAGAATGAAGAAAAATTTGCTTATGCTGCGTATTTAGGACGCATAGGGTGGTATTATAGAACTTGGTCGAATCCTAAAAAAGCAATTGAATATGATACGAAAGCTAAGCAGGTATTTGATGAAGTAAAAGGATATGATTCCATAAAATGTAATGTAGTTTTCGGTTCGACTATATCCAATATTCAGCTAGGAAATCTAGAGGAGGCAGAAAAAAATATCCAAATTATGGAAGCTATGTTCGATCAAAATCTGGTAGATCAAACTGATATAGCAACTATATATTATGCAAAAGCTAAATTATTTAATATCCAAGGTAAAAATTATGAAGCATTAAGAAGAATTGACGATACTATAAATGCTTGTATTGAAAACGGCATGAAACCTCAAGATTTATTTCTTACCGGTTCATATCTCATTAAAGTAGATGTATTAAATAATCTTAAGAAACATCAGGAAGCTTTTTCTTTATTAGAACAAGTATATGATATGAATAAATCGAGTAAAAAAGAGGAAAATCAAGTATTTGGACGAATTTTTACCCAAAAATCAAGAGCAAAGCTAGGACTCGGTGATGTTACCGAAGCTCTAGAATATGCCAAAAAAGCTAAAGCAATTTTCTTTAATGATCCAACTAGCCCTAATAAAGAGGTTATTATATCACCGGATATAGATTTGGCAAAAACGTTCGTTGCTGAAGGGGATGCACTAGTGTTACTTAATCAAAATGAGGAGGTGGTAGATGCTTATGCTACTGCTGAAAATATATATTGGAATAACTATAAAAAAAATATGAAAAATGTGTATGAAATAAGTAATATGTATCTTGCAGCTGCTAAAGCTAGTTGCACTTTACCTAAGAAATTTTGGTATGAAAAATTCTGTAATAATCAGATAGAAAAATTCGGAGCTGATCACCCGAATAGTATTAAAATTTTAAACCTTAAATGTGATGGTTCAAATTAGCTAGAATTTTTTCTGATTAGTGCAATAAAAAAGCCGAAAGCAGTAAGAATAATTCCAAGCCAAATAAAGTTCATCATTGGCTTATAATATATTTTAGCATGAATTATATCGCCGTCTATATTACTTAAAACTGCGTAAAGATCATATGATAAGTAAGAATATATATCACTTTCTTGCGATAAGCTCTTCTCAACTATATAAAGCCTATTTTCTGGCTTTAATATAGTTATATTACGGCTATTATCCTCAATCCAAAATTCAGCGATTTGTCTATAATAATTTTTACCTTGAGCAAACTTAATATTTTGCAATGTTACTTTAAATTCGTTAAATGTTTTACTTGCTCCTATTTTACCGGTAAAATCCATTTCACTTTGTAATAGTGCATTCATAGTAATACTGAAAGCAATTAGTGCAAAACCAAAATGCCCAAGGATCATACTAGCAGCACTTGCTTTAAGTCTATTTCTAAAATAATTAGTTTTAATCAAAAGATAATGAACATTATGAAGCATCAAAAATATAGATGCAATTATAGTTAAAATCGATATAACACTAAATGTTACTTTTAATGATATTAAATAAGTAATTATTAGAGATAATATTAGAATTATAATATGTTTTTTAATAGAGCTTCTGGTAGTAAATAATCCTATAGTACAAAGAATAGGGATAACGAATATAATAAAATTATTGATAAAAAATTTTTCGTTAATAATAATTAGTTTATCGTCAAATAAGGAGTAAATCGGCGGATAAAGCGTGGCGGCTATTAGTACGATAAGGCTAAGGAGGAAGAATATATTGCCGAGGAGTATGGCTTTTGCTATTGTTGTCATCCCGCGGCTTGACTGCGGGATCCAGTTAAAAGTATTATCAATTGTTTTTTGGATCCCGCAGTCAAGCCGCGGGATGACACACAGTCCTCCAATCCCCATAATCAAAAATATACCAAGTAAGTATATCCCTCTCTCAGGAGAGAAGGCAAAAGAGTGAATTGAGGTAATAAAACCGGAACGTACTAAAAAAGTACTAAATATTACGAGCAAAAAAGTAACAATTGATAAGATTATCGTCCAGTTATGCAAGGGGGCTATACGGTTTGTTTTGGTAGTAACTATTATAGAATGATGTAGCATAATTCCGGATAACCAAGGAAATAGCGAAATATTCTCTACCGGGTCGAAAAACCAAAATCCACCCCAGCCGAGTTCTCTATATGCCCACCAAGAACCTAGGCTAATGCCGATAGTAGTAAATAAGATACCGATATTGGAAAATGTTTTGAGAAGATGAATAGGTGTCATCCCGTGGTCCTGCCACGGGATCCAGTTAAAAATACTAAAATTATTAGTATTTTTTATTGTTTTTATGGACCCTGTGGTCAAGCTACGGGATGACACAATAGAGGCACAAACAATAGTAAAAGGCACTACATAGCTGACATAGCCTAAATAAAGCAGAGGAGGATGGATGCTCAAAGCAATATCTTGTAGCATCGGGTTTAGTCCAAGCCCCTCTTTAGGAGCAAAAGAAAACACGTTAAAAGGATTGGAGGTAAAGTAAATAAAACTGCTAAAAAATAATTGTATGGCTGATAGAATAATAATAGATAAAAATTTAAGCCGGTTATCTTTAAGTAAAAATATATAACAGCAACTAACGATTTGTAATAAACAAAACCATAATAACATTGAGCCTTCATGGCTCGACCAACTACCGGCTATTTTATATATTAAAGGTTTTAAAGTACTAGAGTTTAAAAAGACATTTTGTAGTGAAAAGTCAGAAATAATAAAAGCATAGACTAGGGTAAAAAAGGCAAGTATAGCACATGAGGCAGCTATGTAGAAAAGAAAAACGGTTGTCATTCCGTGGCTTGACCGCGGAATCCATTTACTAATTATTTTGTTGGATCCCGTGGTCAAGCCACGGGATGACAAAGGTACATAAACAATCAACATCCCGCTTAAGTACATCGTTGTTAGCAGTAAAAAATTACCGATTTCACTCACTGCTTATTGTTTCCTCGGTAGTAGGTAATACGGTAATTTTTACACTGTCAATCTTATTGGCAATTTTCTTCAAAATTATTATTTTAAAGTTAAATATTTCGATTACCTCTCCTTGATTTGGAATTCTAACAATTTTATGGATTATTAACCCCGCTATAGTATTTGCATCCTCATCCGATAAATTCCAATCAAGTTCTCGGTTAATATCTCTAATAGTTGTAGTTCCTTTTATAATGAACTCGGTATTAGACTTCTTGATAATTTCATTATTAAGTCTATCATGTTCATCGGTAATAGGTCCTACGATTTCTTCTATAACATCTTCAAGAGTAATAATTCCCTGTAAATCACCATATTCATCTACAACACAAGCAAAATGATTATTACGTTCTCTAAATGCATGTAGCTGGTCTACTACAAGTGCATTCTCAGGGATAAACCAAGGTGGAGTTAGAAGTTTATTAATATTAACTTTTTTTGCATCATTATTATTTTCGTATAATGCTTTAAGCAAATCTTTTAGATTGAGAATTCCTATTATATTATCTCTATTATCTTGCCATAAAGGTATACGTGTATGAGCACCCGATAACAAAGTTTTAATTATCACTTCATGAGGTAGGTTGATATTAAGGGCTATAATACTACTTCTGTGAGTCATAATTTCCGATACCGTCATATTACGTATATCTAATATTCCGCCGAGCATATTACGATCGGATTTATAAACTCCGCCTTCTTGGTGGTAATGCTCAATCACGCCTCTTACTTCTTCCGTTCCTGATATTTGAGGATTTAAATTAATACGAAATATGAAGCAAAATATTTTTGTAATGTAATCAAGAGCAATATTAATAGGTTTGAAAAGCTTTAAAAATATTACGATAGTTGAAGCCATTTTTAATGCTAATTGTTCAGGTTTAGCAACGGCTATTGCTTTCGGTACTACTTCGGCAAAAACAATAATTATAAAAGCCATAACGCCGGAAGCAACAATAGGTCCATTATCTCCAAGAAAGCTAATAAAGAGAGTAGTAGCAATAGTAGTACAAACAGTATTGATTAAACTATTACCGATTAGTAGGGTTCCTATGACCTTTTCTTTTTTCTTAAGAACCTCTAAAACTGTTTTAGCACGCTTATTACCGGCGATTTTAAGCTTATGAATCTTCCCCGATGAGGAGGCGGTAATAGCAGTTTCGGTAGCAGCAAATAAAGCAGATAAAGCGATCATTATTATAATAACGATCACAAGTATGGTAGTCATTTTTGTTAAATATAAATTAACTATAAATAATTATATTAGGAATTAGAAATTTTGCCTAATGTTTTTTTGTATACTCAGGTAGAATTTCAAAAATTGGCTACGTCGTTCTACAAGAGCTGTGGTACTCACGTATTAAGTATACGCTCCGCTCCGAGGACTTTGAACTCCTTGCTCTTTTTAAAGTTGTATCAAGTATACTACTTATTCTTATAAGAGTATATTAGAGTCATCTAGAGTGAGTGATCATTTGTTTTTTGATTCTTCACTAATTCTTGAAATTTATTACTTGATTGCTGTACAGAATTTGTTTTTAACGGTCTCACGATTTCTTGTGCTTGCTGTTGCATTAATAGTGTATTAGCTTGAGCCTTTCTTAAATTTATACCTTGTCCTTTAGATTCTTCAGTAGTTAGAATTTTTTGACCTTTAGAAAATTTTATTGCACTATCGCATACGAAAACTCCGCAATCATAAGCGTTTTCTTGTTGTTTGGTGTTTAGATCTATTATTTTTGCACCGGGATAAACTTCGTTAATATATTCTGTTACTTTTGGACGAGTTTCTAATGGCTCACCATAGGAGTCATTATAAATAAAGTTTATATTACCTTTATCATCTTTACTAGCTGCTAAGAGTAACCAATGTTTATGTCCTGTATTTAGTGGTATAATTGCAGATTTGTTATCTAATAGTAAACCCTCTCCTGTAGCATGAAGAGTATCTTTTAGTATTTCCGGCTCTTCTAAAGAGGCGTGATGAAATATAGAGAATTTATTCTTATCTATATTTGCTTCCAGTATATTTTTTATATCATCTTCAGTGTATAAATACTCAGGTTGTTTTATATTTTCTGTATTATAAATACCGGCTTGAGCTTCAGTATCTTCAGCATTTATAACCGGTGATGATTTTTTTTCAGGTATTTTTGGCTCTATTAGAGATTTAATTAATTGTTTTTCTGCTTGCAAAGATGCTTCATACATTTTTTGTGTAATTCCTAGTTCTTCCCATGGTTTTGTATTACTCACAGAAGATTGTTGCTCCGGTTGAGTTATAGAAGGAACAGCAACTACTTGCTGTTCTTGCGTCATTGCTTCCGTAGTTGGAGTTATTGATTCTTGAGTTTTAGGTTCTTCTTTTTTGCCGAATATTGTTTCTTTAAAACTAGTTACTATATCTTTAAAATAGTTAAAAACTCTTCTAAAAAAAACTTGCTGTTGTGGTTGGTTTTCTTGTAGAGGTTCATATGGTGTTGTTTGTTCTTTTTGTATATCCTCAGCTCTATCTTTCATAACTTTCTTTGTATTAAAATTAAAGTTAATAGGGTTTACCTCAGCTTTACCTAAATCTTTTTGAAATTGCCTAGATATTTGTGATACATATTTTTTAAAGTTTTCAGCAGCATTATTTGGATCTTTTAAGATTTCATTAATTTCGAGTTTCAATCCGTAAATTTGATCTTCAGAGGTAATACCGAATTTAGCAGTTATAAGATTTGTTGCTTCATCCGTAGAGATAGGCCAAGTTTCTATAATTACTCTACCACCTTGATTTTTAGCTGTTTTTATTAGTTTATCTAATTTTGCTTTGTCAGGTATCGTACCGGAGAGCAACTGGTCAATTTCACAATCATATACAAGATTGTTAAAAACAGATGTTACTAAACTTATATCCGTAATTGTAGTGGTTTTATCTTTTGGTACTATACCATCGGCTATAGCTAAATTTTGATCTGCTTCATTTGTAAAAAAAACATGATCAACTTTTTCCATAATTTGCTTCCAATAAGCTTCCAGCTCAGGATTTTGGGTTAATAAATTATATTGATCAAAAGTAATAGTAGTTTTTATATTTAAATTTTGCGAATTAATTAAATCTTGTACCCGAAAAATTGGTTTTACATTATTATTGTTAAGTTGAATGTTAAAAATTGGTGTTTTGCCCTCTTTGCGGGATTTTTCTAAGATTTCCGAAAAAATACGTTCTTTGTCGGATATATGTGATTCTTTATTAACTTGAAGCGGGATAATAGGTAGTTTATTTTGAGCTTCCTGATTGTTTATTCTTTCTAATATCTGATCTTTATTGCCAAGTAAAAGAGTAAATATAATAGGCTCAGCCATTACTAACCTTTATTAAAAGAATATTAGGTTCTGTGAAAATTTCTAATTGATTTACTATTTTGGGATATTTTTTAGCGAAAATTAATAAGATTTTTGATAGGATGTTATTCATATTTCAAAAAAATCTTATAATTTGCAGCAAAAAAGAGCCAAAATTAAATCTTTTTAGAAATTTTCACAGAATCTATATCTAATTATTAGAATTTTTGAGCTTTAAATCAAGCTATATTTAATAATCCGTGCTTTAGTTTATATAATTTATCCATTTTATGTGCTAACTCATGGTTATGTGTTACCATAATAACTGCGGTGTTTTGTTCTCTTGCTACTTTTAAAAATAAATTAAATACTTCATTTGTAGTTTTGGGATCTAAATTACCTGTCGGTTCATCTGCTAAAATAATTTTTGGCTTATTAATTAAGCTTCGAGCTATAGCGACCCGTTGTTGTTCTCCTCCCGATAATTCTCCTGGCATATTATAGAGTTTTTTCCCAAGTCCTAAATCATCTAATATCTTTGTTGCATCTTCTATTGCTTCTTTTTGATCAAGACCGCTAATAAGCCTTGGCATAATAACATTTTCAAGAGCGGTAAAATCTTTAAGTAAGTGATGTTGTTGATAGATAAAACCTAAATAATGAAGACGAATGAGATAATATTTTTGATACTTACTATTTGGTATGATGACTTGACCGTTTGTAGGTTTATCAAGCAAGCCGGCAATATGCAGTAAAGTTGATTTGCCGCTACCTGAAGAACCTATTATAGCGATTAATTCACCCTCATTAACCGTTAAATTAAGATCATCGAGTACTCTAACAATAGTTTTGCCTTGGCTGTAATGTTTCGAGATATTTTTTAGAATGAGGACTGTATTATTCATATCTTAGGGCATCCACGGGATTTAATTTTGAGGCTCTATAAGAAGGATAAATTGTCGCAAGAAAACACAATATTATAGATAAAGAGGTAATTAAAATAATATCCTCAGCTCTTACTTTTGAAGGTAAACTATAAAGAAAATAAATAGCTGCCTCAAAAATTTTAGTACCGGTTATACGCTCCAAATAATTCTTGATAGTTTGAATATTATAAGAGAAAGTAACACCAAGGATTACACCTAGTGTTGTGCCAAGTAATCCTATAAACATTCCGTTATAGATAAAAATAAGCATTATTTGCTTAGTGCTTGCTCCCATAGTTCTAAGAATTGCAATATCTGAAGTTTTATCTTTAACAAGCATAAATAAGCTTGAAATAATATTAAAGGCGGCAACCGTAATAATTAAAGATAGAATAGTAAACATAGCCGTACGCTCGACAGCAAGGGCACTTAAAAACTGTGAATTTAAGGTTTGCCAATTAAATACGTATAGGTTTGGACCTAATAATAATTGTATTTTATATGAATATGCAAGAGCTTTATCGGGGTCTAGACTATTAATTTCGATTAAATTAATATCGTCGCCGAGAGATAAGAAATTTTGTGCTGCGGTAAGCGGCATTAATATCGTTGTCAAATCATAATCATACATACCGCTATTGAAAATTGCGATAATTTTAAATTCTTTTGATCTTGGCATACTGCCAAAGGCGGTAGAAACTGAATTTGGGGAAATTAATCTAATCTTATCCCCAATTGTTACGCCTAAATTACTTGCTAATTGTTCTCCGAGTGCTATTACGTTTTTGCCATGAAAATCATCAAAACTACCGAAATTTACATTTTTAAAAATTTCATTTCTTAAACTTAGATCCTTTAATTTCATACCTTTAACAAGCACGCCGCTATTATTACTTTTACCAAGAGCCAAAGCTTGACCGTGAGCGATGAATGTTACGTGCTTTACATAATCTTGTTTTAGGAGTTTAGCTTTAATTTCTTCATAGTTATCAATACTACCGCCTTGCCGATTTATTACTATATCCCCATTTAAGCCGATAATATTTTTAGTAAGCTCTATATGAAAACCGTTCATAACAGACATAACTACTATCAATGCTGCAACGCCGATCATTACGCCTACTAAAGAAAAGGCAGAAATAATAGAAACAAATTTTTCGTTTTTCTTAGCTCTAAAATATCTGAAAGCTATCTTGAAAATAAAATTGTTATTGATCATTTTTTTATTTTTTCTTACATCTGTTTCTAGGTTATTCCTAGTTAAAGGTGGGCTGCCCGCATGGTTTGTTTATGTCATTCCCGCGAGGCATTGTTGCGTGGACCTGTTTATCCGTCATTGCGAGGAAATTACGAAGTAATTGACGAAGCAATCCAGTAAAAAATTCTTATTTACAGAATTTTTTTTATTATTTTCTGGATTGCCGCGTCGCTTCGCTCCTCGCAATGACGACTTTCAGTATCCACGTAACAACGCCTTCCCACGAAGGCGGGAATCCAGAAAAAAGCGAGATAAATCGAGCTTTTAATTTTAAAAACTTACCTTGTATGCATCTTTTTATTATTGGATTCCTGCTTTTAGCTAGGAATGACATCGATTCTTAAGTTGATACCCATGTGAGATGACACGGATACCCCTACACTCTATCAGAAATCTCAAAGACTTTATCGTACTTAAATAATTTAGGTAATGTTATTAACCCAAATAGCGTAACAATGGATATAGTAATGCCAAGAGGGGTAAAAGTACCGTTATATAAAAATCCTACTAATTGCAACCCAAATGCCGTTATAATCAATCTAGCCGCAGTGAAAATAGCCGTCATTCGAGCTTTACCGTCTGGAATAGCTTCTAGCATCAGCGGCCATAATATGTTAATCGGATATATCACGCCAAGCGATAATAATAAAGTAACTATTGTTATAGTTAAAGGATTATTAATATTATATACAACTAATATGCTATTTCCTAGTAGGAATAGTATTATAAATATAACTCCAAAATAGAAGCAGTTTCTAATACCGAATTTTTTAAAGCAATAACCGCTTGAAAAGCTCATAATTGAGAATAGAGCCGCCATTGCTCCTTGATAAAGTCCGAAATATTCTAAAGTTACACCTAAATCTCGCATATATAAAATAGGAGCAATCCCAATAAATATCCAATATCCTTGTGCAAGAAATATCATTGTAAGTATATAATATATAGCTTTTGGTGATTTGAAGATAGGTATATATTCTTTTAAGGAAATACGTATTTTTTTATTAACTTTTCTTTTTGGAATAAATAATATACCAAGAATTAAGCTAATTAAGCCAAGTGTGAATAATAAAACAAAATTACCTCTCCATCCCCAAAATAAATTGACGTAACTGCCTAGCACCGGTGCAAAAGCCATAGAAAGTGTAATAGTACCGTTTAAAATTCCCATTAATTTTTGCTGTTCTTGTACTGAATAAATATCGGCAAGAACAACATATACTAGCACTGCAACCGATGATATCCCGCATCCTTGCAAAAATCTTCCAAATAATATAGCTTCATAATTATTTGCAAATACACAAAATAAACTACCAAGATTAAAAATCAGTAAACCGAGTATAATAATCGGTCTGCGTCCGTACCTATCTCCTAAATTACCGACTATAAGCGAAGTAATACAATAAGCGGTTAGATTTACACCGAGTAGTAGTTCCGTCATAAAAGTTGAAAGGTTGAATGTATCTTGTATTTCAGGGAAGCTTGGAACGAATAAATCTATTTCCGCTCCAGCGAGTATTTCCATGATGATTACGGTAATAAGTAATTTCATAAGTAATTGTTAGTTTTAGGTTGTTTTAGCAAAGTATTGTTGAATCCAAAAGCCTGCTCGATGTCATCCCAGTAATAGGCTTGTGTTATTGCATGACTTGTTTTATGTCATTCCTGAGTAGCATTGTTGCGTGGATATCGATGTCATTCCTGCGAAAGCAGGAATCCAAAAAAAAATAGTCTTATTATTGATAAAATAAACCTAAAAAACAAGTTTTTTGTCGGTTTTACTGGATTCCCGCTTTCGCGGGAATGACATAAAGAGTATTTACCGATCCACGCAACAATATTTTTGCAGGCATGACATAAATAAGGATGCAGGAATTACAGCAAAGCCACACAACAAATTAGCTTTCTATATTCTTATAGCTTACAATAATTAGTGTATTATTTTACTAAAGAAAGAATAAATGAATATTTATACTCGTCTAGCAATTTTTATTTATCAATGAGTATATACATGACACGATAACAGGAAGACTGAAAGGAAGTGAAAGCAGAAACTTTTAGTGATATATGTTAAGAATAATTATTCCTAACATATGGGACTATTAACAAAATAAATTTTAGAGCTAATTAAGTTTACTTTTGCTGTAAATTATAAAACTTTTTTAAAATAGTATTAACTATTCCTTCAAAAATCTTATTAATTTTCGCTAAAAATTCTTTTTAATTATCAATTAGAATTATTTTGTTAACAGTCCCCTATCAATTTTAAAAATCAATTAAAATATTACTGATTAATTCCTAAAGCTTGTTTTTGAGCATCAGTAGTATTTTCCATTACCCACTTTTGGACATCAGGACTTAGCATATTATACTGATCTGCTGTTAAACTAGCAACCCAAGCTTGTTGATCGTCAGTACTCATAGCTTGTATTTGGGTTGTTGTAACTGAAGCTGGGTCAGGCATTTGCATTGATGAAGCAAATACTGGGCTTGCGAAAGCTAGAATTAATAAAATCTTTAATAAATTTTTCATTTTGTAAACCTTTTTTGTTTTGTAATTATGATTATAACAAAGCCACAGCAGCTTTCAAGCTAAATTATATTAAACATTTAAATTTTTTTATACTATAGAACTTTTATTGTAACAAATATATCAATTATCTACTTTATTGTCATTCCCGTGAGGTATTGTTGAATGGATCCATTTCACCTCTGTTATCCCGCGACTTGAACGCGGGATCCAGCTTAAAATACTAAAATTATTAATTTTTTATGGATACCGTGGTCAAGCCACGGTATGACAGCGAAAAATACTAAATTCCTGAGATTAACGGAATGACATACCCTTTTATACTGTTAACTGCTCTCTGCAAATATTACGATAGATTTCTGAGTTTTTAGATAAATCATTATGTGATCCTTCAGCGACTACTCCTCCTTTATCTATCACTAAAATATAATCAGCTGATTCTATACTACTAATTCGATGGGCAATTGATATAATAATTTTCTCTTTCATTATTTCTTTTATAGATTTTAGTAATTTCTGCTCGCTCATCGTATCTAAAGCACTCATTGCTTCGTCAAGAAGTAAGATTTGTGGTTTACGTAATAATGCTCTAGCAATAGCTATCCTTTGTTTTTGTCCTCCTGATAACCTAACTCCTCTCTCACCGATTTTAGCATTGATACCGTCATGAAGTTTAGCAGCAAATTCTTCTATTCCCGTAATTTTTATTATCTCATTTATTTCGTCGTCGCTTGCTTCATTATTACCGAATATAATATTGGACCTTACAGTGCCGGAAAAAATGTTAGCTTCTTGGGGAACATAGGCAATTAATTTACGAATTTCAGCAGGATTTGAAAGAGTTATATCTTGATTGTTAATAAGGATAGTGCCGCTTTCTTGCCGGTAAAAACGCAGCAGTAACTGCATCAAGGTACTTTTGCCTCCGCCTGATCTGCCTACAATACCGATAAATTTATCGGCATTTATCTTCAAAGACATATTATTAATAATCCTTAAATTAGGTCTTGAATGATAGGTAAAATCGACATTTTTAAATTCTATCGAGATTGAATCGGAATTATTTAATTCTAAATAACTATTATGTGTTATAGGAGTCTTATCTATAATTGTAATTATTCGCTCTAGTGCGGCGAGTGGTAGATGTATTTCACTTAATAGTTCAAAAATACCGCCGCTACTAAAGCCGGCAATAATAGCATAATAAATAAACGAGATAATTTGACCGGCAGATAAATTCCCTTTAACTATATCCAAAGCTCCAATCCAAACAACTAAAGTAATTGCAAGAAATATAATTGCTATTGAAATCGCAAAGAATAAAGCACGAATTTTTAAACGGGTTTTGCAGTATGTTAAATAGTTTTGTAGTTTAGTATCAAAATCGGTAATTTTATTTGTTTGATTGTTAAAAGCATAGATAGCTCTAATATTATTAAAAGTTTCATCAATATCCGACGCTAAAAGTGATTTAGATTCTAGAGCTTTTTTAGATAAAGCCTTAACATGTTTGCCAAATTTAATTAAAGGAATTAATAAAATAGGAATGGTAATAATTACTATAGAAGCGAGTTTAAAGCTTTCAAAAAACATTAAAGTAACGCTGCCAATTAGCATCACTGAATTGCGAATAAAAAAAGATAAGAAATTAACTGTGAGAGTAGATATTTGATCTATATCATTTGTTAGGCGTGAAATTATATCGCCGATTTTTAGTTCTTCAAACTCTTCAATTTCATAATTAATTAAATTACTATAAGCTTCTTTTCTTATTTGATTAACTGCCTTTTCAGCAACATTATTGATAAAATATGAACGGAAAAAACTAGCAATACTTAAGATGATAATTAATAAACAAATATATAATATAGATTTATCAACCGATAAAATATGGTCTTGGCTTAAGCCGTTATCAACTAAATTTCTAAAAACACTACCGATTAGTAATAATGAAGCTGATACGCTAAGTAAAGAAATCATAACGATGATCAAGTCTTTTTTATAGAACTTTAGATACTTAATCAGTCTATATAAAAGTTTGGTAACCACATAACAATCCCAAAATATGGGGCGAGTGACGGGTTTCGAACCCGCGACCCTCAGAACCACAACCTGATGCTCTAACCAACTGAGCTACACCCGCCATAAATTAACAACGTAAATTTAGATTATCAGAAGGATTTAGTCAAGAATATTTATTGTATTAACATATATTATTTGACTTATATATTATAACTATATATAGTTACAATATGAATCAGTATATAAAACTTATAAACAAAGCTAAACAAAATCCTAAAGGATTAAGTTTCTCTGAATTTCATACTTTAATGACTAAGTGTGGTTGGATTAAAGATAGACAAAAAGGTAGCCATCAGATTTGGTACTCACCCAAAGGAGATAGGTTATCTATTCAAACTTTTGGAAATATGGCAAAAGAATATCAAGTTCGACAATTTTTAAACTTTGAAAAAGGAAATGAAGATGAAAACAAATGATGCAAATGACGCATTTGACGGGTTTACTATAGAGCTTTTTAAAGATATGGATGGAGATTGGCTAGCAAGATTTGAAGAGCTACCGAACGTATCAGCTTTTGGCAATTCGCCTGAAAAAGCACTACAAGAATTACAACAAGCTTGGACTTTAATGAAAGAAAGTTATATAAGTCATAATCAATCTATTCCTTTAGCACCCTCTAGGAAAGAGTATAGCGGGCAGTTTAATGTTAGAGTAGATAAACGTGTGCATAGAGCTTTAGTACTTGAAGCACTTAGAGCAAAAATTAGTTTAAATGCTCTAGTATCTCAAAAATTAACTTTATCGGTAAACAATGAAAAAAGCAGTTATTCTAGTTAGCGGCGGGGCAGACTCTACTACGGTTCTTGCAATAGCAAGAGAAATGGGGTATGAAATTCATGCTATGAGTTTTAATTACGGACAACGTAATAATGCAGAGCTTCGGAAAGTTAAGGAGCTTATAAAAGAATATAACGTCAAGCAGCATAAGATTGTTGGTATAGATTTACGAGCTTTCGGTGGTTCTGCTTTAACAGATAATAATATAGATGTTCCGCATTATCACGATGTAAACGAACTACCTGAAGATGTGCCGGTTACTTACGTGCCTGCTCGTAATACGATATTTTTAAGTTATGCACTAGGGTATGCAGAAGTAATAGGAGCAAAAGACATTTTTATAGGTGTGCATACAAGCGATTCGGCAAATTATCCTGATTGTCGTCCTGAGTATATTAAATCTTTTAAAAAAATGGCAAATTTAGCAACCAATATGGGAATACAGGGTAAAAAAATTACTATTCATACGCCTTTAATTGATATGACTAAAGAGCAAATAATTAGAACCGGTCTCGAACTTGGTGTAGATTATAAAAATACTATATCATGTTATGAACCTACTGAAGATGATTCATCTTGCGGTAATTGCCTTGCTTGTATGATAAGGCTTGATGCTTTTAAAAAGAATAATATACAAGACCCAATTAAATATGTATGATAAATAGAGAATATTTATATGCTCCTTTTCCTGTACTTAATTTAAACGATATAGTTTTACGTGCGTTAGTCGAAGATGATGCACAAGATTATTTTAATTATATGAGTAAGTCGGAAATGGCTATTTATATAACTGATAGTAATAGCCCTAAAGACTTAGAAGAAGCTAGAGAAGAAATACGTTATTGGTCTAGTTTATATAAAAATCATAGAAGCTTTTATTGGGGAATTGCCCTTAAAGACGATAATAAATTGATAGGTACAGCAGGGTTTAATATAATAAATCTAGAGCATCATAGAGCAGAAATAAGCTATGATCTAGATCCTAGTTTTTGGGGTCAAGGTATGATGTTAAAATCTATAAAAAATATATTAAAATTTGCTGATTATATTGGTATTATAAGAGTACAGGCAACAGTAATTACTGATAATTTTCGTTCAATTAATCTTCTTGAGAGATGTGGTTTTGCTAGGGAGGGAATCCTTAAAAAATACGAAATAGTTGCAAATGAGCATAAAGATTATTATATGTATGGTAGGGTTATATGAATTGTACTGTCATCCCGTGGACCCAACACGGGATCTCAGGACGTAATCTGTATCACAAGATCCTGTGGTCAAGCCACGGGATGACAATGAGTATAAACATAAAAAAGAAAGTTAATGGTAGTAGAAGCTGATAAAAAAGAATTGATTTGTTCGTTTTGTAGTAAAAAACAACATGAAGTAAAAAAACTAATAGCAGGCCCTGCGGTATTTATTTGTGATGAATGTATAGATTTATGTACGGATATTATGAAAGAAGAAAGTAAAGTTGCGTTAAAGCAAATTACTTCTTCAATTCCAACGTCGCAAAAAATATGTGCAATTCTAAACAATTACGTAGTTGGGCAAGACCAAGCTAAAAAGATTTTAGCAGTAGCGGTTTATAACCATTATAAGAGACTTGAATATGTACAATCCGGCAATAATGACGTTGAGCTTAATAAGTCGAATATTTTATTGATCGGTCCTACCGGTTCAGGAAAAACTTTACTTGCTCAAACGCTTGCTAAAATTCTAGACGTACCTTTTACTATGGCGGATGCTACTTCCTTAACGGAAGCCGGTTATGTCGGTGAAGATGTTGAGAATATATTACTACGTTTATTGATAGCAGCTGAGTTTAATATAGCAAAAGCACAAAAAGGTATAATTTATATTGATGAGGTTGATAAAATTGCTCGTAAATCGGAAAACCCTTCCATTACTAGAGATGTATCGGGAGAAGGCGTACAACAGGCACTACTTAAAATTATGGAAGGAACAGTTGCTTCCGTGCCTCCTCAAGGCGGTAGGAAACACCCGCAGCAAGATTTCGTACAGTTAGATACTTCAAATATCTTATTTATTTGCGGCGGTGCTTTTATGGGTATCGATAGCATTATAACTGCAAGAACTAATCATAGTTCTATAGGTTTTGCGGCTAACGTAAATATAGATAAAGAGAAAAATAATAGTGAGATTCTTAAATCTCTAGAAATTGAAGATTTAACTAAATTCGGTTTAATTCCGGAGTTTATCGGTAGGTTACCTATCGTTACGACTTTAGACGAGTTAGACAAAGAAGCTTTAATTACAATTCTAACTAAGCCTAAAAACGCCATAGTAAAGCAATATCAGAAACAATTCGAGCTTGATGATGTTGAGCTTGTAATTGAGACTGGAGCCCTAGAAGCTATTGCCGAAAAAGCTCTAGCTAAAAAGACGGGAGCAAGAGGACTTCGTTCAATACTTGAACATCTTTTGCTTGATAGTATGTATAAAGTTGCTGAGCTAAAAAAACAGCGTGTTACTATTACAAAAGAGGTAGTTAACGGTTTAGTAGAACCGATAATGACCTCTCTCATTTCTACAAAATCAAACAAAAAACAACCGATTATTGAAGATATACCGGCGTAGATATTGTTTTCTCTCTATGTAATTCTTACGGGCTTGCCTGCGTGTATCGAAAAACGCATTCGGTGTCATCCCGCGTGGCTTGAACACGGGATCCAGTTAAAAATACTAAAATTATTGGTACTTTAAGCTGTTTTTTGGATACCGTGGTCAAGCCACGGGATGGCAGAGGTGAAGCTGGTCCACGCAACAACGCCACGCGGGAATGACATGGAACGAAAAATGTCCGGTACTATAGGTCAAGTCGCGGGATGACACCGAATATTTATCCTAAACTAGTATTATAAGGGTTTAAATACCATTAAGAAAAAAATAATAATCAAACTGATAAATGCTGGCCAGCCTAGGTAGAACCATAATTTAAATAATTTATAATATTTTTCCGGTAGGAGAGTTTGCTGTTTTAATGCTTCAAGTGCTATATTTCGTAGTTGGATTTGAATCCATACCACCGGAAGCCAACAACCACCGGCGATTATGTATCCGATATAAGTTAAGGTAAGCCATAAATCAGAATAATTATAGCCAAGCATATTTACTAATATTATGCCGCTAACTGGTTGAATTATCACAGTTGGAGTAGTAAAAAGAAGATCAGCTATAACTGTAGTGTGAGCTGCGTATGCCTTTGCATTCAAGTCGCCGGTTTTATTTGCCCACCACATAAAAAAAGCAGTACCGATTCCAGTACCAAATAAAATGGTAGAGCTAATAATATGAATAGTTTTTATAAAAAGATAATCCATTATTTATCTCGTTCTATAGCCATTAATACTAAAGTAAGTAATATTATTGGAATATTTTTAAATATCGGACCAAGCGGATCTAGCCATAATATTGGCTTAAGATATGTTAACAGTTTAGATGAATTAGTTAACACAGATCATCAATATCGTAGATTTAAAAGTTTATTTAATTTTAAAGCAGTTGAAAGAGAGTTATTAGTGCTAGAAACTGAAGCTAATTATAAAGGCTATGGAACATTACGGTTATTTAAATATTTGC
>NZ_JWSW01000088.1:0-7812 GCF_000828125.2 Rickettsia asembonensis
GTAATTATCCTATTGTGACTGTAACGCACTTACCAAATGAATTCCATAAATTTATAATATTGGTAATAACAATTGCTTCACGTTTTTGTGATGATATTTTTTTAGTTAATAGAGATGAACCAATACATCTCTTAATTCTTGAAATTTGAGCTTCAATTAGTGCTCTAATTCCATAACAGTATTTTTTATAAAATGCATAAATGTTACCTTTTTTACTAATATAACGTACAACCTTATCATGCCATATGCTGTTATCTTGAGCATATATTTTAGCATTACGTGGGGGAGGAATTACTGGCGTAATACCACGATTACTCAATTTCTCAACTCCTTCAATACTATAGTAAGCACCATCAGCAATTACTCTATCTGCTGATATATTCCATGGTATTAAGTACTCTAGCATCTCTATATCAGCAGTATGGCAATCAGTAATCTCAACATTATGAATATTCATTTCAGGATCTATAGAAATATGCATTTTCTGCCATGGCTTATTCTTGCAGACTTTATTGTATTTCGTTGCATACCAGTTACTAGCTGTATTAAATCTAAGACCTGTGCTATCTAGTATCAGAGATATAGCTTCGCCATTCTTGATACGACCGGCAAGTTTATTGCAAAACTGTTTAACCTCTAATGGTATCTGCGAAAATAAATCACATAGATGACCAAAACTTGGTACTGGAATCTCAAGACCCTTACTACGCCATAGATCCTCAAAGTAACCTGTTATTTGACGCTGCCCAAAACCAAATAAACGATATAATGTATAAATTAGTTGTATATATGGTACTTGGTATGTCGCTGCCCTCCCAGATTCTCCCTCTACATAAGGTTGAGCATTAATGAATAAAGACTCTGGATCCCCTTTAGGAAAATACAGGCTGATTATCCCTCTTTAGTCTTAAACTCTTATTATATTGCGACCAATTTGTTATTTTATATTTTGGCTTATCTGTTTTTCTGGGCAAACCTGCTTTTACTCTTTCTTTGTAGGGCATTCTAAATTTATAACTTATCTAATTCAGAATATTATATACCATTCCCTCTATACTTTATAGATGTTTTTAATACCCTTCCGAACAAAGCCCTTATAAATACAAGCTTACCATAGTTTGTTAGATATTCTTCAACTTGCTTTTTATATAACCTATCCATTATAATATCTCTATAAAGTTTATAAAGATATTATAGGCTAATATCGAAATGGTCAAGACTATTTCGACATTAGCAACGAAATAGCCTTATTTAGTGATATTGAAATTGAGCTATTAGGATTTATTATGACTGATCGCCCATTAGAGGAATTTCAGTTACATGATCATTAATATCTACCTGAATTAAATTACTCTCTTGATGATATTCAATACTAGTATCAAAGGGCGATTGTAAATGCTTAGATATTATTTCAATAACCTCAAGCTTACCTGTGCTATTTGCTATTTACATATACTCACCTTTTTGAGGCATATATGGAATAAGCTTTTCAATATATTTTAAATAACCTTTCTCAAGAGCTTTAATAAAAAGATTTTCTGCTACTTTCTTATCACAGGAATGTGTAAGTAAGATATTAATAGTTTCCGAATCTCCATTATTAAGTACAATTCTTAAATAACCTTCACTTTCTACCTTTTTAGGGTGTTTAAGTATTTTATTGAGAATATTCTTGTCCCATTCTATCCACGAGTCATCAAATGTAAAACTTTCTAGTTCTATTTTATTTACTTGTTCAAGGAATATATCAACAAGCTCCGGATCTCCAATATTACAAATAATACTTAAGTACTCCTCTCCAATTTTCAATGTTGAGTTGCTAAACGTTAGCTTGATTAATTCTTTATTTTTATTATCAATTAATTCTTCATTCTTTTTGATTAGTTCTTTTCTTTCAGAAAATGCTTTCCAATTTTCAGCATGATAGGTTCTATAAGCAATATAACCAGGTCCATTTTCATAGTCTTCAAAAGAATACTCTGCTGATGTTTCACAAATTGTTAATAATTCTTCACCGATTCTCTCTAATTCTTCTCCTGCTGGTATTGTTTTCATAGATTCTAAGAATTCAACAATTAATTTGCTAATATTACGTAAAGTAATAAATTCAGCTTTTTCCATATTATATGCATACTCTTCTGCATTCTTATAATTTTCCATCTGAATCTTCCATAATTCAGTATTTACAGCATTTCCTAATTCAATTAAAATATTGCGAAATAACCAGAATATATCCTGGTCTGCATTAATAATTATTTTGTTTGATAATATTGCACAAGCGGCACCAAATTGTTTAGCAGCATGATATTGCAGCTCATCGCCTACATCACCTACAAATTCTATAGAATTAATTCCTGCTTCTGCCGCATTCGTAGTAAGTTGAAGTATAGGGGTAAAATCTTTGCATAGATTATTCATTAAATTTATTAATTCTTCTGTTCTTTCTTCAGTAACTTTAGTAAAAACAAGATTGAAATTTTTAAATAACATATTATCCCCTTTATTTATTAATGCTTTTGAAGTTGCAATAATACAGTATTATTAACAAAATGTCAATTAAATTATTAATTTTTTAATATTTAATTAATGTATTTAAAATAATTAGTGCAAATTATAAGGTACTTTAGTATTATTTAGTATTAAAAATTAAACATTGCTAACTATAAAGAGAGATATCATCCAGTGGACAAGCTAGGCGTGTTACATGACTCGATGTCATTCCCGCGTAGGCGGGAATCCAGAAAAAAACATAAATACAGCGAATTTTTGAAATTAAAAGCTCGATTTATCTTGCTTTACCCTGGATTCCCGCCTACGCGGGAATGACATCGAGTAGGCTTTGCAAACCAGGTAACAAAGCCATACTTTTAGCTAGGAGTGACATAAGAGTCATGCAGGTAACGCCAAGTTCTATTTTAGTATATTATCTAACATAAAAAATTTAAACTTACTCTATGCCTTATTTATTACCGGTTACCGCAGCTGTACTACTTATCTTATTAGCTTTAATCATTTGGTTTTATGTAAAAACTAAAACCTTAAAAACGCAGCTACAATTTTTATCAGAGCAGAATCTAGAAATTATCAATAATAATCAATTATTGAATCAAGAGAAAATAGGGTGTTTACAGAAAATTGAGCAATTAAAGTGCAAAGTAGAATATCAAGAACAGACTATTAAGGATTCGGAAAAAATAAGAGAGGAGTCATTTTCATCGGCTAAAGCTGCGTTATTTGATTTAGGTAAAGATTTGTCCAAGCAATTAATAGAGATACATAAAATGGAAAACAATGCAGCAAGAGAGCTAGCCGAGAAAAATATCGCTACGGCTTCAGGAAAATTTAATAGTGAGTTTGAGCGATTAATTACAATGGTGGGAGCATTAAATAAAGATATAGAACAATCAAAAGGTACGGTTGATTTGATAAAACAGTCACTACTTTCTCCTATCGGTGCAGGACTACTTGCTGAGATTACCCTTGAGAATATCCTGAAATCATCAGGCTTACGTCCTAATTTAGATTTTATTATGCAATACGGCTTAACTACAACAGATAGTGGGAAGTTAAGACCTGATGCTCTTATTTTTCTTCCTTCCGGTAATTTAATGGTCATTGATTCCAAAGCTTCAAAGTTTCTAGTTGATGAGCAAGATAATAGCGGGAATCTTAGCAAAACTATGAATTATCATTTAAAATCTCTAGCTAATAAAGACTATGCCGAAAATATTTTAACTAATCTAAACAAAAAGGATCAGAGCTTTAACAATGTTATTACTTTAATGTTTTTACCCACTGAACAAACGGTCGAGAAAGTCATTGCAGCCGACCCTGAATTTTTACAAAAAGCTTGGAGCTGTAATATCTTTCCCGTAGGACCTGCCGGGCTTATGAATATGCTATCATTTGCAAAATTTCAAATTACCGATCATCGTCGCTCGGAAAATTATAAGGTAATCATTGAAGAAGTGAGAAAGCTATTAAGCTCCATCGGTACTATGGCAGATTATTCTCAAAAAATCGGTAATAACCTGCATAATATGGTTACTAATTACGATAAATTTGCTGCCTCATTTAATCGTAATTTTATGTCGAGAGTTAAGAACATTCACAAACTCGGCATTGATTCAGGAAATAAAGCCATGCCAGCAGCATTAGAGCGTTATCAAATCGTTTCCTCTAAATCTGAGATTATCGAAGTAGAAGCAGAGAATCCACCACAAATAGAAGAAAAATTATAGGGTAAGATACCTTACCTATAATGCTCATAACGAATAATTTGTGCTGGATTCATAAATATTCGTGCATTATGCTTAGAACGCATACACTCATGCAGGTATACGTGTTCGCAATCTTCTTTTATGGAATCGTAAAAGCAGTTTTCAAAAAATTTTCTTTTATATATGGCAAGACTATTAAAACACGAATTTACCGGTAGTAAATCTGAATCCGGAGGATATATTTTCTGCATTAAAGCAAGGTTTTCTGTATCAAAATAACTCTTGCCGGTTTTTAGGTTATACTCATACGGTGTATAGGAAAATTCTTCATTACGAAAGGCAAAAGCATCATACATTTGTCCTTTGGAGTTAAATATCCCATTTGAGCATACAACATCCCAACGATCAATTTTGCTAAAACTGTCTAATATTCCCCTAATATCAATACCGTAACCTATATCCATATCGAGAATAATTACTATATCAAATTCATCAAATTCACTCGTATTTAAAATCTCTAGATATTTATTCCTAATATCCGCTAGGAACTTTATAGAAGGTCTTTTTTGGTTAAAAAAATCCTGTAATATAATTTTTACTTTATGATTTATTAACTGCCACAAGTTTAGCATTAATTTTGTAGAATCGGTAGAATCATTTTCAAAAATTATTATTCTGTAATCTGAAAAAAACTGTCCTATATATTCTATATGACGCATTGTGTTTGGTAAATGAGGAGCATTACTCCTTGTAATGCCAGCAAAAACAACCTTATGTTTACTCATCTCCAACTTACCGACCTGCAGGTTTTCATCACTAATAACATCCAGTTTAGTAATTTTTTCTACAGGTAAAAATCTATAATAAAAAAAACGGATAAATGAAGAGTCGTACACATTTATTGTTCCCCAAATAATCATAAAAATTATAAATATAATTTTATACACTCTCTGCCCCCTAATTCTCCCGGCTTACAATATTATTATGCATATTAGCTACGTTTGTAAGGATTTGTTCCATAGTAAATTTATCGAGATAAATCTGATGAGCTTTTTTTGCCTTTTCATAAGCTTCTTCAGGATGAGACTTAATCCATTCTAAATGTTGATTTATTTGAGAGTATATTTCCTCAGGAGATTTATTTAAAGTTTCTATATATAGTATATTATCACCAAAAGTTTCTTTTGCCCACGGCATTTCATCAACAATTACCAAGGCTGAAGAACTAACAAGTTCTAAAACTCGTCCTGAAGGAAAATTTTCCATAATATGGTCTTCTGAATGCAATGCTAAACCAATACCGCTTTTTCTTATTGTATCAACAAATAACTGATCGTTATAAGGTATAAATCCTCTATAGGAATTAAGCAGTAACCAACCTGATCTAGGACCATACATGTCTACATCCTTACGTTTATCAAGTAGTTTATATAATTTTTTATATTTGAGACCAGAGCGAGTATTATCCCAATTATAACCACACATAAATAACCTCGAATAATTAATTTTAATAAACTCTGTTTTAGGTCGTGAAAACTTGAAATCAATTATAGGTGTGGAAATATCTTCATAATATTGATTAATTTTTTTAAAATCCGTAACAGCAAGCAATCCATCAGATTTAATAGGTTTAGGACAATAATAGGGAATCAAAGCAATGTCTATCAAATATTTAGCATTATTTCTCAGACAAGGAAAATGTAAAATAAAATAGTGTCTAATATCCCCAACCTTACCAAAATCAGCTGCGGATATGGTAAAATCAGGATTAAATTGCCTAACTATACTATACATTCTAAAAATATCTATCGGATGCATATTAGTGCTTATTGAAATAAATAATGATTCCCACCCAAGATTATTCGCTGCTTGCTGTATCCTCATACAGGCCAAACGATCATATCTGCATAGTATTGCAATTCTGTAAGGAACATTTGGATTTTTAGGAAGCTGTACTGTATAATTGTACTTTTCTAACTGTTTCTGTAATGAAAGGGACGAAAAATTATAATAAAGCCCCTGATATAGATCCTTGCGATATATACCATTTTTTCCTAGATCATAAATTTCTAATAACAAATATATTGGTAAAATTACTGCTAATAATATAAATGGAAAAATTAACACAAGTTTCGATTTATTTTTAATACGCATAAATACTCTAAAAAAAGAAATTAGTAATATTATAATTTTTTATACTAGATTCTGTCTACTTTTAATAGAATAATCATAATTAATCAAATATCCACAGAACCTAGACATGGTACTTCTTCTGTAGCATCAATATCAATAACTGTATCATCGTTTGTGCCTGAGGCAATTTTATTAAGCCAAGTAAGGGTAGTAGCGGTTTTCTCAGCAATATTTTTACCTGCACTACTAATTGCCTTACCAACATTTAAATCCGATATAGCAGTTGTTAAAACATCTATTAAAGTTGCAAGACTTAAGAATTTTAAATCTTTATAGACTCAAACATTATTAAAGGTACTATCGCTAGGCTTTGTTCGGAAGGGTATTAAAAACATCTATAAAGTATAGAGGGAATGGTATATAATATTCTGAATTAGATAAGTTATAAATTTAGAATGCCCTACAAAGAAAGAGTAAAAGCAGGTTTGCCCAGAAAAACAGATAAGCCAAAATATAAAATAACAAATTGGTCGCAATATAATAAGAGTTTAAGACTAAAGAGGGATAATCAGCCTGTATTTTCCTAAAGGGGATCCAGAGTCTTTATTCATTAATGCTCAACCTTATGTAGAGGGAGAATCTGGGAGGGCAGCGACATACCAAGTACCATATATACAACTAATTTATACATTATATCGTTTATTTGGTTTTGGGCAGCGTCAAATAACAGGTTACTTTGAGGATCTATGGCGTAGTAAGGGTCTTGAGATTCCAGTACCAAGTTTTGGTCATCTATGTGATTTATTTTCGCAGATACCATTAGAGGTTAAACAGTTTTGCAATAAACTTGCCGGTCGTATCAAGAATGGCGAAGCTATATCTCTGATACTAGATAGCACAGGTCTTAGATTTAATACAGCTAGTAACTGGTATGCAACGAAATACAATAAAGTCTGCAAGAATAAGCCATGGCAGAAAATGCATATTTCTATAGATCCTGAAATGAATATTCATAATGTTGAGATTACTGATTGCCATACTGCTGATATAGAGATGCTAGAGTACTTAATACCATGGAATATATCAGCAGATAGAGTAATTGCTGATGGTGCTTACTATAGTATTGAAGGAGTTGAGAAATTGAGTAATCGTGGTATTACGCCAGTAATTCCTCCCCCACGTAATGCTAAAATATATGCTCAAGATAACAGCATATGGCATGATAAGGTTGTACGTTATATTAGTAAAAAAGGTAACATTTATGCATTTTATAAAAAATACTGTTATGGAATTAGAGCACTAATTGAAGCTCAAATTTCAAGAATTAAGAGATGTATTGGTTCATCTCTATTAACTAAAAAAATATCATCACAAAAACGTGAAGCAATTGTTATTACCAATATTATAAATTTATGGAATTCATTTGGTAAGTGCGTTACAGTCACAATAGGATAATTAC